>CAKZOA010000229.1 GCA_937132035.1 uncultured Desulfobulbaceae bacterium
GATCATACCGCTTTATCCGGCAGCGGCGAGACCGAGGGGTTCGATTACCCTGGTATTGAAGAGGTTTTTGACCTCTTCGTTCGTGTCCCTGCCTATCTTGGCAGCTATTTCGACAACCACGTCCGCCAGCGCCAGGTTCTTTTTGTGGCAGTGTTTTCTGGCATCTTCAATGTACTTCCAGCTGCCGGTTTGCTCGAAAAGATCCCAGGCATCGACAATCTCCGGAAAGAGATTTTTTCGCAAACCATCAAGAAATCCCAGATAGAAGCCCAGAGAGGATTCGCGTTCCTCTCTGACGATATATCCGAGAAGTCCCGAAGGATGAGTATCAGCCAGTATGTCTTTGATCGTGCGGCAAACCAGTTCGATAACCGAACCGGGAAAGGCGATAACGATCTTTTCCAGGATAGAGCTATCCAGAGTGGTTTGCAGCAGTTCACCTATTTCGTGATAAATGAACAGGTTCATTTCCGTCTCGACGACGTCGTCAAGCCTTTGACGGAAGCGATCCTGGCTCAGCCGACCCTCCTCGAGCAGCCCGTGCAGTTTCAAGGCCCTTCTGAGACCTGCACGCTCCAGTGAGCGCAGCTCCTGGATCTGATCCCAGAGAAAAAAACGCAGCGAGTATTTACGGATATAGACCACGCCTTCCTGGGCCATGGCAAAAGGACTGGCCATTTCCCTGGCACTTTCCCTGCCGAGAATAATCACCGGCTTTGCGGCGACGCTATACTCCCTGAGCCGTTCCGCCAGAAAAAAAACCGTCTTCATCGACCTGCCGTAGCCGGCTCCATATACCAGCTTACCCGGGCGTATGACCCTGTTGATATCTTCGATTCTGTCGGGGGAGAAGCTTAGATCATCGACCCGGAGCGGTCGATATGGCTCCTCGGCCAGGGATGCCCAATACTGCTCTTTGGCATCGATCCACTCGAGCAGATCGGCGGGTTCGGCCTCCTGCCAGGGCTCCAGGCCATGTTCCCATTTGTAGAGATTTCTCAGTTTGAGAATCATGGTACACATGGAATAGATGCCATGATCTCTGGCATCGGAGACGTTGCAGTTATGCTGTATATCTTCCTGCAGGGACATGGTGCCCTCAATGCTTGTGATGGGGACGTGCAGTGCAGACTCTGTTTCTGCCTGCCGTCACAGTACTGGTGGTTTTCACTACCTGGAAGAAACGTTAATCACTTTTGGGAAAGGTGACGGTCGGAAGCTGCTCAGAGCCCTCGACCCGGACGGGCAGATGGCACCTCCAACGTCCCGCAGCCAGTCGGCGGGGCAGAAACCTCTGTCGCGCTCTGGACGGACAACACCTCTTAACACCTCTGGCCTGTGCCGTTGTGGGCCCGTTGCAGAACGGATCAGGGTACCATGCTCTGACCGTCATAGAGATAGCGCTTGATCTTGTGGGTCGCGGTCTTGATGAACGGTTCGCGCCGTTCGAAGATCTTGGTGATGCGCGATGTTGGTGGCAGCTCGCTGTTGACCTGTTTGCGCATATCCTCGATGAGCTTTTCGAGGTACTCGTGGCGCTGGCTGCGGGACTGTTCGGCGGTCTGTTCATCTATGAGCTCATAGTCTGGATAAATCCAGGCATCCAGTTGGCCGTTATTTTCCACCACCAGGGTCTCGACAACCCAACCGTAGCCGTTCATCTTATGCTCTATGGTTTCCGGGTAGACGTTTTCACCATTTGCCATAACTATGACATTCTTCGATCTGCCGCGGATATGCAGATTACCCGCCTCATCGATAAAGCCGAGATCGCCGGTAGCCAACCAGCCATCCTCACTTATGACTTCAGCAGTGCCCTCGTCGTCGTTGTAGTAGCCCTGCATGATATTGGCACCGCAACCGTAAATTTCGCCAATACCGGTCTGCGGGTCGGGATTGACGATGGAGAGTTGAACGCCGGGAATGGGTTTGCCGGTGGAACCGGCAACGATGGTGGACTCGCCCAGCGGTCCCCCGGCCAGTAAGGGCGAGGATTCGGTCAGACCGTAGCCGATCAGATAGGGGAACCCGGCCAGCGCAAGAAAATTCTCGACATCGGGATTGAGCGCCGCTCCACCTATCCCCATAAAGAGCAACCTGCCGCCGAAAAACTCGAGCAGCTTCGCCCCTATCTTTTTATAGATCATTTTCCTGCCGAAGGTGGTTTTACATATCAGCTTTAAAAGCATGCTGCTTTCAATTTTCGGCAAAACCCTCTTTTTATAAATCTTCTCCAAAACCAGTGGTACCGCAAAAATCACCGTAGGACGCTCATGCTGGCAGAGCTTCTGCAGTATGGCCGGCGTAGGACTCTTGCCGGCATAGGCTATGCGGCATCCTTTTATCAGCGGCAGTACGAAACCGCAGGTGAATTCGTAGGTATGGGAGATTGGGAGAATGGAAAGAAAAACGTCCCCCTCCTTGACCTCAGCCAGACCTGAGGCGGCATAGGCGTTGGAAGTAAGATTCTTGTGGGAAAGCATCACCGCTTTCGAATAGCCCGAGGTTCCGGAAGTATACAGAATGGACGCCAAATCGTCCTCGGCGACCGCCGGGAACTGCGGCGGATCCTCTTCACCTCTATCCTCTATACGCCGCATAGCCTCCTCCAGAAAGCCGGAAAAGGTGGTAATCTCCAGTAATCCGGAGATACCGGTATAATCATCGAGAGTAACCACCGGGCCCTTGAGCTTATGAGCGTCACTGAGCTCGTAGATCTTTTCTATCTGCCGCTGGGTGGTGAAAAGATAGCGGACTTTCATCTCCTTGAGAATATGATGGACATCGGCCTCGGGCAGATCCGGGAGAATGGGTACGGCAACGGCTCCGAGACGGACGACGGCGAGATAGGCGGTTCCCCAGTTGTGGGAATTTTCCGCCAGAATGGCAATATGATCGCCTTTCTTGACGCCATCCGCCATCATCTTCGCAGCCAGGGCCACTATTCGTTCATGAAATTGCCGGTAACTGAGCGGATCGGCCATAGCCATACCGATGGCCGGTGCATCGCCATATTTTTCTCGTCCGGAATCGACAACATAGTTCAGGGTCATGCCAACTTCAGCACCATCCACCATAAATCACCTCGCAAAGGCGGCAGCAGGCCGCGTGCAGAGACTCCATCTCGTTGAAAGAATACCATTGATTACCGTAAAAAACGTAGTAGCGGGCTCCAGGAGGCGTCTCACCATACGTCAAACCGCCGACAACCCTTTTGGGCTGGCTCGGCCACCGGCTCTGCAGGGTCGGTGCAACCGACAGCGCCATCCCCCGACATGCGGCTATGCGGAGCATGAGAAATAATCAAAGAGTACATTTACGTCACCATACAATGTGCAAGAGTATGGCATAAATGCGGCCTCAGGTCAATCAAGAAGCACTGCATGCGCTTTACCGGGAGCAGCCGCCAGTTGAGAACAGGACAATCAAAATCCCTTGACAGGAAAACCATCAAAGAATAAGCAATACGTATAAAAAAATCTGACTGTCCATGCGTTTCAGCCAGTCTCATATTGGTGCACAGGACGCTCTGTTTCATACGTAACCAGCGTACCACCCGGTGGTGCCGGGTCAAATGTGGTCACTACCGGAAATACACATAGCGTTCACATCAGCTTGAACTTCAAATATACTCAGCGAAAATATCGCATCACGACACAGCCTGATTTATGCATAGCTCATTTACGGCCCGTATCCTGACCACTCTTGTTCTCCTGTCCTCCACGCTGCTGCCGGCCGACTGGGCATCTGCCATGCCCACCCCCAAAGAGATAGATAAAAAGCCAGCCGCGACAGCTCCATCTCCGACAACTCCCGTGTCAAGGGTGCTCGGCAAATACCGGGATTTTTCCCGGTACAAAAAGGCCGACCCCGGTTACGCTCTCTCCACCGCGCAGGCACGGGTGGTGCGAACACTTTCGGCACAAAGTGCCATTATCGTCGATGGTGCCTCCGGAGAAACTCTCCTTGCCAAAAACCCTCACAAGCCGCGGCAACCGGCAAGCACCATCAAAGTACTCACCGGTATTATCGCCCTCAAAGCGCTTGGCCAGGATGACACGGTGGCTGTCAGCCCCAAAGCCGCCCGGCAGCCGAGATCAAAGGTCTATCTCGATCACCGCAAACACTATCCGGTCCATGACCTTATCAACGCAGTGCTTCTGGCTTCGGCCAATGATGCCAGCGTTGCCCTGGCCGAGAAAATCGCCGGATCCGAGAGTTCCTTCGCCAAAATAATGACGCTGCGGGCAAGGCTTTGGGGGGCCAGGGAAACGGTATGCAAGACGGCAACGGGGCTGACCGCCAACGGCCAGCAAAGCACCGCCAGCGATCTGGCTCTCATCTTCAAGCACGCCATGGATGATGAGGAATTTGCCCGGCGGATGAGACGCATCAAGGCACGGACAGTGGAGGGCAAGCTCCTGAGAAACCACAACAAGGCCCTCTGGGAGGTCGAAGGTGCCGTAGGCGGCAAGACCGGTTATACCAGCGCCGCCAGACAGACCTACGTCGGCAAATTCAAGCGGGGAGAAGACGAGATAATCATTGCTCTCATGGGGAGCGAAAGGATGTGGTCGGACCTGAAAGAATTGGCGGAATACGGTTTTTTGAAAAAACAGATCCTGGCTGCAGAGAAATCGGCTGAGAGCATGTTGGTCGCCGAGATCACCAGGTGATCCCCTGGTTCTGCCGCCGTTACCATATACACCCCATATTCGCGTCCACTCATGTCCAGCAACTCCTTCTGAGGAGTGGACAGGCGTATTGCCAGGGGTAACCAGCAGTCCCTGAGCGTGTCAAAGAAGCGCTGTCTAGCCCGGACTCCTCGCCCCCATACATTTCATTTCCAGCACCTCATGCCTGCCTGTGTTTACTGAAAGACCAGGAAGAAGAAAAGGGTTTTCTCCAACGTGCCCTTAGTAGAGCATTTCTCTTACCACTTTTCGAAATTCAGCCATTTTCATGGGTTTGGCCAGAGTTCGAACGTTTTCCAGCGTGCTGGCAACGGCGAGATATCGCTCCTTGGCAATTGCCCCGCCGCCGGAAATGGCGACAATCGGCACATTCTCATTTATTTGCCGCAGTTCCAGAATCGTCGACAGACCGTCTTTAACGGGCATTACCATATCGGTGATGACCAAATCAGCCGGATTTTCGCGGAATTTTTCCAGGCCGCTTTCACCATCAGAGGCGACTATGACATCATACCCTTCTTCAAGCAGTACCTTCTGCAAAAAAATCAGCGTCAGTTCTTCATCATCTATGAGTAAAATCTTTTTCACACCTGCCTCTTCAAGAATATAGGAGTACCATCGCCTCTATGGTAGCCTGTTTTGTCTTTTTGCGGTACAAAAACTCACATTTCATTATACTTTTTCCAGGGCTGCGACCCGGTCGACGGTCAAGGTGGCCGCTCCGTGATCCGTCTCCACCAGGCCATGGAGAACATAGGGTTTTCCCGAGGAAAGGAGGTGGGCATAGCGCCGATATATACGGGGAAAGAAGGTTGCCTCCACCAGGCCAAATTCGTCTTCGAAGGTGAGAAATTCCATGGCTTCCCCGGTTTTGGTCGAAACCAGTTTACCGCTAAGCAGCCAGCCGAGAAAACAGACATGCCTGCCGCTCATTTGCGGCAATTGCACCGAGGTGATCCGCGACGGCACCCTATTTTTGAAGAGAATTACCGGGTGGGCGGCACAGACAAAACCAAGAACCTCATATTCCCTGCGCAGCATGTCCATAGGATCGGGAGGCGGCAGATGGGGCACCGGCGGCAGGCGTACCTTGAACAACGGCATATTCGACGCCGCCGCCCTGGTTCTCCTGAACCGGGCCAGGTCCCACAGCAAAGCGATACGGTTGGCCTGCGGCTCCAGGGAGTCAAGAGCACCGCAGTGAATAAGATTTCGTGCCTCGTCTTCGGCCGCTTCCGCACGGAGAAAAAAATCGATGGCCGAGCGGAAAGGACCGTGATGGTCGCGTTCGCAGCAGATGCGCTGGAGACACTTCTGCGAGAGTCCGGAGACGGCCTCGAGACCTACGCGTATGGCTCCGCTCTCGCTCTTCCAGCAGGAGGTGCTGGCATTGACATCGGGCGGCAGAATTGCAACCCCGCACCGTCTGGCCTCGGAAACATAGGCAAAGGTTGAATAATACCCTCCCTGGTTTGATATGACCGCCGCCATGAATTCGGCCGGATAGTGGGTCTTGAGATAGGCAGCCTGAAAGGATACCCTGGCATAGGAAGCCGAATGCGGCTTGCAGAAAGAGTAGCCGTCGAAGCTCATCATCATCGACCATATTGCCTCGATACGCGATTCGTCAATGTTTTTGGCGCTGCAGCCCCGAAAGAATTCCTGACGGTAATCGGCCAGCCGACGGGCCTTGTCCTTTTTCGACATAACCTTGCGCAGACCATCGGCGCGAACGTGGCTGAACCCGGCCAGCTGCACCGCCACCCTGGAAACATCCTCCTGGTAGACCATCAGTCCAAAGGTTTCGTCGAGGACATCGTTCAGTTCCCCGTGAAGCGGCTGCCAGCTGCCGCCGTGCAGACGGCGCACGTATTCGCGGACGAACTCGTTTGCCGCCGGCCGGATAATGGAAGACTGGATGACCAGCTGTTCATAATCGCCGCTGCCGGCCTTTCGCTGCAGCAGGCGCATGGCCGGGCTTTCAATATAAAAACAGCCCATGGTGGCGCCACAGGCCACAGTTGCCCTGGTCGGGGGATCATCTTCGGGCTGCCAGCCCTCTTCGATAAAATCACCTCCCGCCTGCCGTACAGCAGCTATACAGTCGCGGATAACGCCGAGACTGCGATTGCCCAGCAGATCTATTTTCAC
>CAKZOA010000230.1 GCA_937132035.1 uncultured Desulfobulbaceae bacterium
CGATTGCGCCTGTAGCATCGAGCAGGGGGCAGAGCACGATGCCGCAGCCTATTGTAATGGCCGGTTTGTTTTACAGGTATTGATTTTGCACCAATTTTGGGCTGAGGTCGATGTGTGCCGCCACACTCCGAGTGAAAACAGCATTAAAGAGGAAGAACATGAACTGGTACCGGGAATCCGCCGAAGACGTACTCAGCGAACTCAATTCCCTGAGGCGCGGGTTCAGTGAGGAGGAGGCTGAAAGCCGCCTCCGGCAATATGGGACGAATGAGATAGAAAAAGGCAAGGAGGTAAGCGCCTGGCAGGTGCTTATTCATCAATTCACCAGTCCGCTCATCTATGTCCTGCTGGGCGCCCTGGCGGTAACGCTTTTTATACAGAGCTGGGCGGATGATACCTGCCGATGTACGTCTGCTTGAGGTCAAGGCCCTGCAGGTGAACGAGTCGGCCCTGACCGGGGAGTCGGAACCGGTGAACAAGCACGGCGACCCGCTCGAAGATGCTGCCGATGACCTGCCCACCGCCGATCAGAAAAACATGGCGTTCATGGGCACTGCCGTCACCTCCGGCGAGACAGATGCGGTGGTAGTGGCAACCGGCAGCAAGACACAGATAGGGAAAATCGCTACAGAGGTGCAGCAGGCGGGACAGATACAGACCCCCCTGGAAAGGCGTATTCGGCGCCTGACCAAATGGATAACCCTCGTTATCCTCCTGGTCGCCGCCGTGGCTTCAACTATAGGCTGGCTGGTTGGCCGCGACCTGGTGGAGATGGTGTTGCTGGGCGTGATGGCCTCTCTCGGCATTCATGTTGCCTGGCTCTATATTCCGCTGTCCCAGGAGCTGTTGCGGTTTACGCCGCTCAGCGCCTCGACATGGGCTGTCGCCCTCGGCATTGCGGCAACGGCTATTGCAGTCAACGAGCTGCACAAACGCTTCCACACCCCGGGGCATTGATAAGGGGCGAAGCCGTAGATTTCATCAGCTCGAACCGAGGTAGCCCCATGGCCAGGGCGCTTCGGGCACAGAGAAGCTTGGCGTTACTGTTCCGTCCGCACCGGGTTGGAGAGCGTGCCGATGTTTTCGATGGTGACGTCGACGGTGTCGCCATCGCGCAACGGTCCTACGCCGCTGGGCGTGCCGGTGATGATGATGTCGCCGGCCTCGAGGGTGAAATTTTTAGAGACGAAGGCAATGATTTCAGGGATGGAGAAAATCATCTGCCGGGTGTTGGCGTCCTGGACCAGCCGGCCGTTGAGCCGGCAGCTGATGGCCAGATCCTGGGGGTCGCCGATATCTGCCGGGGTGACAATGACCGGTCCGATGGGCCCGAAGGTGTCAAGTGATTTGCCGCGAAACCAGCCGGCCTTGTCTTCCTTCTGCAAATTCCTCTGACTGATGTCGTTGAAGCAGGTAAAGCCCAGGATATGGCTCATTGCTTGCGCCGCCGGCAGATCTTTGATCCGGTCCCTGATAATGAGCGCCAGTTCCGCCTCATGGTCCGTGCGGCAATTGGCAAAGCCGTAGTGTTCGACAAAGGCCGGCAGAATGATCTCCTGGCCCGGGCCGATGAGAACATTGGGAGTCTTGGCAAACAGCACCGGTTCCCGGGGAATCTCCTCGGTGAACTTGCTGACATCAACCGACTGGCTTTCCTTGATGTGGTCGAGATAATTGAGTCCGAGTGCGATGATCTTGCTTGGCTGGAGTGTGTATTCACCGCCGCTGCTCAGGGGCAATGTAACCGTCATAGTGATATCTCCTTCTTGAATGTCTGCTGCTGTTATCCTGGAATTTTATCTCTTTTCTATCTTCTCACTACCAAATTCGTAAGGTTGTGTATGTGTTGTGCCACGTAATTTCAACGAGCAGCGGATTGGAAGAGACCTCCTCTGACGCCCCTTCCTGAGAAGATCAAACTGATGTGAATGAAACGTTTATTTGTAAAAGTCATCACATTTGCCCCGCCTCCCAGACGCGTAGCTGAATTTCATTGGTAATTGGCATTTTTATACAATATGCTGGCTGTGAAGGCCAGGACATAAAAGTGCCTGCTTCCGGCAGGCAGGTAGTATTGGGGCCCACGAAAATTAATGTGGATATTTTCTTGTCATGGCGAGTAAACCACAATATACTCGTTGGCATAGCGGCACTGGCGCCCTCTGTCAGCATAAACGGCGTCTCTTAACCACATCCAGCCAAGGAGAAAGCAATGCGAGCGATAATCACCGAGAACTGCATGGGCGACAGAAACTGTAACAAGCTGTGTGAAGAGGTTTTCGGCTATGACGAGGATACTCTCAGGGCCGTGGTCAAATATGATGTAATTCCCGAGGACCTCGAAGATATCGTCCGCCAGGCGGCAGCCGAATGCGGCGCCGATGCCATCATCATTGAAGAGTGATGGGGGCGGGAAATGGGTGCCTTTCGGGAAAGCCGGACTGCCAGGAATCTTCTTATCTCTTTTTCCGCCGAATCGCAGGCCAGGACGCGATATAATTTTTTCGCCAGGCAGGCTGAGCATGACGGCTATATGCAGATTGCCTCTATTTTCGACGAGACTGCCGATCAGGAGTACGAACATGCCCACCGGTTCTTCAAGTTCTTCAACGGGGGCGAGTTGGAAATATGCTGGAATTTTCCCGCCGGCGTAACCAAAGACACCCACGCCAATCTGCTTGCTGCCGCCGACCTTGAAAACTACGTGCACAGTGTCATGTACCGGCAGTTTGCCGACATTGCCCTGGAAGAAGGCTTCAAGCGTGCGGCCGATACCTTCGATGCCATCAGCGTCGCTGAGAGACAGCACGAAAAGCTGTACAGGCAGCTGGCGGCAAACATAGAACGAGAAACCGTGTTTGCCAGAGCCGAGGACCACCTCTGGCGCTGTCGCAGCTGCGGCTATGTTCACCAAGGTGCCGAAGCCCCGTTACAATGCCCCGCCTGTGTCAGGCCGACGGCATATTTTGAACTTCAGGCGACGAACTGGTAGAAAGGGGCGAAAAAGATGTGGAGGGCGGCATTTCATTGGCAGGTCCAACCGCTTTAGTCAATACTGCCAATACGTTGCAATCCTTTTCTAGGAAGAGCATAAGTGTAGCGGTTTGTCCAGTGAATAAAGAATGACAGTGTCATTTTTCACCCTTCGGGCGAGTGTCTATGGCCTGCTTTTTTTTTTCATCGCTTCCGTGCTTGGCATTCTTGAGTAATGTCAAAGACCGGTCTCCTCGTCGAGCAGACTGTCTCTACTCGTGAGATATCCAGGTGAGAAGGCTGGTTACGGTAGCACTTTTCCGGAGTTATACGGCGTTCGCTTATCGCCCGTCTCTGCGGTGTTTACAGATGAACAGTGCTCGCAAGAGTAACTCTGTGACTGTGCTTGATTTCCTGGTAACGTCTTACTCTGACAAAAAAAAATGCAATTCTTCGACACACTCCTGGGTTGCAGCAATACTTGAGGTTCTGATGGAAGGCATGAAAACAGACAGGTCCGGGAACTACGGAGAGATCGTCTCTCTTCTGCTCGCCTCCAAAAAGATAACGAAGAAGCAGGTCGAGTATGGCGCCAGGGTCTGCTCGAAGCTGGCAACGCCCACTCCCTTGCTCAATGTTCTCAAGGATCTTGAATACGTCAACGACGAGATGGTGCGGGAGGTCATGCAGGGAGCCTCTTCCTCTCTGCGCATCGGCGAGCTGCTGGTGGAGCTGGGTCATCTGGCAGCTGATGAGCTGGAAGCGGCCTTTAATATCAAGAAGGAGAAGGAAAAGGACCTCAAGCTCGGCGAGGTTCTCATCAAGTACAACTTCATCGACGAGTCGCTGTTCAACAGGATTCTTTCCCTGCAGCTCGGTTATCCGCTGGTCGAGGTCACTCTCTCGAGCGTTGACAAGGAACGCATCAAAAAGATTCCCCTGAGACTGGCTGACGAGCACGATTTCATGCCCATCCACACCGACGACAGCACCCAGCTCGTCGCCTTCAGCGATCCCCTGGATGAGCAGAGCATCAACGTTGCCAAAAAATGTTTCGGCCCCAATATTCACATCGTCATCGGCGGCAAGAGCGCCATGCGCGAAACCCTGGCCCTGCTCGCCGCCCAGCGGTCGGGGAAAAAGATCGATGTCGATACCAAGACCGTCGTCGGCATTGTCAACTCCGTGGTGCTCGAGGCCCTGAGAGCCAACGTCAGCGATATCCATTTCGAACCGCTGACCGACCGGCTTCAGGTTCGCTTCCGGGAGGATGGCGTGCTCCATCATTTCAGGGACTACCCCCGTGATATCCAGGCAGCGCTTATCAGCCGCATCAAGATCCTCTGCGACGCCGACATTGCCGAGAGGCGGCGCCATCAGGGCGGCCGTATTCTTTTCGACTATGAGGAGGGCAAGGTCGATATCCGGGTCAGCATCTATGTTACGGTGCATGGAGAGAAAATTGTCTTTCGCCTGCTCAAGCAGAAAAAGGAACTGATGGACATCCATTCCATCGGCATGTCGTCCAAGATGCTCAAGCGCTTCATGGAGGATGCCGTCTATCAGCCAAGCGGGGTGCTGCTGGTTACCGGGCCCACCGGCTCCGGCAAGACCTCGACCATTTACAGCTGCATCCATCACATCAAGAATCCGCAGATTAGCATAATCACCGCCGAAGAACCGGTGGAATATGTTCTCGACGGCATCGCCCAGTGCTCCATCGATCCCCAGATCAACCTCACCTTCGAAGAGACGCTGCGGCACATAGTCCGCCAGGATCCCGATGTTATCGTCATCGGTGAAATCCGCGACAGGGCCTCGGCCGAAATGGCCGTACAGTCCGCCCTGACCGGTCATAAGGTGCTCAGCACCTTTCACACCGAGGACAGTATCGGCGGGCTCATCCGACTCCTGAATATGGATATCGCTCCTTTCCTCATCTCCTCCACGGTGGTAAGCGTGTTGGCCCAGCGGCTGCTGCGCCGCATCTGTCCCCATTGTGCCGTAGAGGTGGCAGTCACCCCGCAGCAGCTGCAGCGGCTGGGCTGCACGGCTGGTGACCTGCGCGGCGCTGTTTTCAAGAAGGGCAGGGGATGCTCCCAATGCAAACAGACCGGCTATTCCGGCCGCATCGGTGTTTTTGAGCTGCTGGTCCTAGACGGTCTGGTGCGCGACGCCATTCTCGGCCAGCGCACCAGCTATGAAATACGCACTATTTCCATCGAACACTCCGGGCTGGTGACTCTCCTCGAGGATGGTCTGGTCAAGGCGGCTGCGGGGATAACCAGCATCGATGAATTGTTGCGCTGCCTGCCGAAACTGAATCCGCCTCGGCCGCTTGTCGAGCTTCAACGCCTTTCCGGAGAGTAATATGTCCAAAAAAGTATCGTTGGTTGAATTGATAGAGGAGTATATTGAACGGGGCGACATCGTTTTGCCGGTGTTCAACTCCGCAGCAATGCGGGTGCAGCAGGAACTGGTCAAAAAGGAACCCGAGATGCGTACCCTGGTCAATATCGTCTCTGGAGACCAGTCGTTGTCCTCACAGGTACTGCAGATGGCCAATTCCTCCTTTTACAAAGGACTCGCCGAGGTTCTCACCATCCGGGCGGCGGTGGTGCGCCTGGGCATAGGGGAAGTTGGCCGGATAAGTCTGATTTCCGCCGCCCAAAATCAGTTTCAAAGCAAAGACAAGGAACACCGGCAGATCATGCGCCGACTCTGGCAGCATTCGGTCGGCTGCGCCATGGGCGCCAGGTGGCTGGCAAAACGCTCAGGCTTCGAAGATCTGGAGGGCGAGGCCTTTTTCGCCGGCCTCTTCCATGACGTCGGCAAGCTTTTTGTGCTGATGATCATCGAACAGCTCAAGAAAAAAAGCAGCGGCTTGCGCACCTCCAGCGCTCTGCTCAGTGAGGCCATGACCTCGCTCCACAGTCGCCAGGGCTACAGCCTGATGAGAAAATGGAGCATTCCTGAAAAATACTGCGTCGTCGCCCGGGACCATCACCTTGACAGCATCGATGGCAGAAACTTTCTTCTGGCCCTTGTCCGCCTCGCCAATATGGCCTGCAACACATTGGGTATCGGTATCGTCAAATATCCGGAACTGGTGGTCTCCTCCACTGAAGAAGCGCATATGCTCAACCTTTCGGAAATCGACTTGGCCGAACTCGAGATTCTGCTCGAAGATACCAAGGTACTCACCGCCTGAACCTGTCACTATCGATCCGGTGTTGACGGCTGGCGGTCCCTCGGCGACGCGTTCCCGTATGATATTTGTTGTGCTTGCGAATAATGCATTGTATAACAATGACCTGTGTGTAAATAATACATTTATATATTGACAATTTGACCCTCGGATACGATGGCCTACGGCCTCATTTTCGAGCACTCGCCATCGCCATTTTAAAAAAATTCGACCGGAGCAGCACGTCGGAACGTCATCGCTACCTTATTTGTCAACAACACACTATGTTGAATGACATTATGTCAACTTTCAACCGTGTATTTTTTATGCATAAGTATATATAAAATATAGATATATGATGTTGACATAAGAGAGACGATCCATTCGTGTATCTCGTGTCGGCCCCCATGAGAACATCGGCAAAATTAAGAATTCAATTTTGTAAGTAATGTAAATTGACATTTATGGTTTTGCTGGTAGAATGGGGGAAAGTAAATATACATTTTCTCGTGTGGTTCACCTTCATCGCCTCGAGCCTGGAGGGGGACGGTCCGTTCACGGAACGCGGAAATGAAGGATACTCAAAAGGGATTTTGGCCGGTGAGGAATATGGAGCTGACCCAAAGACAGAAACATTTTTTCAGCTATCTCAAAGAAAAGATCGCCGCTGAAGGGCAGGCTCCGAGCCTGCGTCAGGCGGCTGCTGACATGGAGGTGAGCCATACGGCGGTGGCTCAGATGATTCAACAGCTTGAAAAAAAAGGCCTGGTCGAGCGTGATGGCCATTATAGCCGTACCATTCGTCTTCGCCATCCGGAGCAGATGGAAGAAGAGCCCGGGGGGGCGCGCCGGCTGCCCGTTATCGGCCAGATAACCGCCGGTCTGCCGATGTATGCCCAGCAGGAGTGGGAAGGATCCGTTGTCGTCGACGGCAGCCGGTTTCGCGGCGACAATCTTTTTTGCCTGCGCATCAGGGGTGAGTCGATGCGGGGGGCGGGCATTCTCGATGGTGATCTGGTTATCTGCGAACCTCGGCAGTATGCCGAAAACGGCGAAATAGTGGCTGCCCTGATCAACGGGGAAGAGGCCACCGTCAAACGTTTTTTTCTCAAGTCCGACCATGTCGAAATGCATCCGGAAAATCCGGCCTACGAGGTCAGGCGCTACCCGTTCAGGGAATTGCTGGTTCAGGGGAAGGTCGTAGGCGTTATTCGCGACAGAGTGGAGTCTGGAACTGCAGAGGGAAAACGGTCATGACGACGGTGCAGCGAGCAGAGGCGATGTTTTCGCCGCCGGCGGTGGACGGCCTGACGGTCGGTTCCCGGCAGTGTCCCCTGTACATAGGAACCTCCGGCTATTCCTATACCGAGTGGAGCGACAGCGGCTTCTATCCGGCGGCCACCAGGACGGCGGATATGCTCGGCGAGTACACGCGCTATTTTCCGGCGGTCGAGTTGAACTACACATGGTACCAGATGCCGAGGCCCGAAGCCGTGGCGAGAATGGCGGCCAAGGCTCCCGAAGATTTTCTTTTTGCCGCAAAGCTGACGCGAAGCCTCACCCACGATATTCGCGACAACTGGTCCCAGGAGGTGAACCAGTACCGCCGGGGCGTGGCACCTCTGGGATCGCGTCTTGCCGCCGTGCTGGTGCAGTTGCCTCCCGACTTCCGGCGGAGCCCCGCCAACCGCTGTTATCTCGCCAGGCTGCTTGATGGTCTGCAGGGGCTGCCGTTGGCCGTGGAGTTCCGTCATGTCTCCTGGGCGGTCGATCCGGTTTTTGCCGAGCTTGAGCGGCGACGTGTTACGCTGGTCAGCGTCGATGCGCCTGATCTTCCGGAACTTTTTCCACACATGGACATAGCCACCAATCCGGATTTTTTCTATCTGCGCTTTCATGGCCGCAACCGTAGCGGCTGGAGTTCTTCCAATATGCAGAAAAAGTTCGACTATGACTACTCCGAGACGGAGCTGCGGCAGCGAACGGAGGCAAGCATAGCCGCCCTGTCGTCACGTGCCGACCGGGGGCTTGTTTTTTTCAACAACCATGTGCGGGCCCAGGCACCCAGAAATGCCAGGAACCTGCAGAATATACTCAAAGCTCGTCAGTGGACGAAGCAATAAGCGCACCGTGGCCGCACGCGATGTATAGTGAACGCTCCATACTTCATTTCAATGTTGCCGACTTTGCCGTGGCCGTGGAAAGGGTGGCGGACAGCTCCCTGCGCCGCCGGCCGCTGATTATCGCTCCCCTGCAGGCGGCCCGGGCCGTGGTTTACGATATGAGCGAGGAGGCATTTTGCAGTGGAGTGCGCAAGGGGATGCCGCTGTTCCAGGCGACCAGAAGATGCCGGCGGGCCCAGGTACTGCCGCCACGGATCGGGCTGTACCAGCGGGCCATGGGGGATTTTCTCGGCAGGGTCAGGCGATTTTCGCCGCTGGTGGAACATGGCCTGGCCGATGGTCATCTCTTCGTCGATGTTACCGGTACGCATCGATTGTTCGGGCCGGCACCGGATATCGGCTGGAGGGTGCGCCGGGAGGTGCGTGGCGATCTGGGGATCGATCCCATCTGGACCCTGTCGTCGAACAAGCTGGTGGCCAAGGTAGCCTCCCGTCTGGTCAAACCCGTGGGAGAATATATCGTCGCTCCCGGCGAGGAACAGGAGTTTCTGGCGCCGCTGCCGGTGTTTTTGCTGCCGGGCATTACCCAGGGTGAGAGACGCAGGTTCCGCGAATTCAATATTCTCAGGATTGGCCAGCTTGCCGGGCTCAACAGGAACGAGCTGCTGGTTCCCTTCGGCAGACGCAGCGGTTATCTCTATGATGCCAGCCGCGGCGTCGACCCCAGCCGAGTGACAAACGGCGTGC
>CAKZOA010000231.1 GCA_937132035.1 uncultured Desulfobulbaceae bacterium
GCTGCCTTTCATCTTTGTCTGCGCCCAGCGCCCGATGCGGTGAACCGCAGTGCAAAGACCGGGGCAACCTACAGTATCCGCCCAACACTGTCAACGACATTTTTGCCATTGGGATTGCTTTTTTCTGTTCGAATGTCGGGTATGTACGCTGCTAAGACGGATGTGGCCGATGTTGCGATATATTCATCCTCACTGCGCAGCTGCTGACTTGTGGTGGGGCATAAGGCCGGAGAAGATTACGGCTGCTATTTCAGAGCCATCCCTGTAGGGCTTCAATAATTTTCTTGGCCTGTTCGGCGCTGGAAATATTGAATTTCGATTTAGGCAGGTACTCACCGTGTCGTTTCTGGTAACGGCGGATGGTGTACATTTCCTTGCCGTATTCATTCTTGGATCGATTCCAGTTCTGATATCGGAAGATGATGGTCGCCCAGGCGCCTTTAGAGAGTATCTTCTTGTCAATTTCCTTGACCAGCAGCAGGCCGTCTTCCTCATAATTGATGGTTATGTCGTCTACTGTAGTGCTCATGGAACCTCTTTGATAGTTTTTGAAAGAATGCAGCAGAGAGGAAAGCCCGCTCTGCTGTACCCGTTTGGGGGCTATGCAACCATATTCGCCAAGAAAGGTAAAGCGGAATGCCTGCCCTTATGATTTGTTGTGGTTCGAAAGCTTCATCTCGCTGCCCTCGGCCTCGACGAGAATATGGTCGCCTTCGTTGAAGGTTCCTTCGAGCAGGTGCATGGCCAGCGGGTCCTCAAGATACCTCTGGATCGCCCTTTTTAGTGGCCGTGCTCCGAAGCTCGGGTTGTAGCCAAGATCGATGATGAGCTGCTTGGCACTTTGGCGAACGTGTATGGAGATGTTTCTCTGCTTCAGCCTCTTGCTCAGGTGTCCGAGCTGGATATCGAGGACCCCTATCATGTCCTCCCGGGTGAGACTCTTGAAGATGATTGTCTCATCGAGGCGGTTGAGGAATTCCGGCTTGAACTGGTTATGGAGAATCTCCTCGATCTGGTGGCGAATTTCTGTCTCAGAGGCCTTTTCTTCTGCCATTTTCATGATCAGGGAACTGCCGAGATTGGAGGTCATGATCATGATGGTGTTTTTGAAATCGACGGTTCGGCCTTTGCCGTCTGTCATACGGCCATCGTCGAGCACCTGGAGCAGGACGTTGAATACGTCGGGATGCGCTTTTTCGATCTCATCAAGGAGTATGACCGAATACGGCCTGCGGCGCACTGCCTCTGTGAGATATCCGCCTTCGTCGTAGCCGACATAGCCTGGAGGGGCCCCGATGAGCCTGGCGACAGAGTGTTTTTCCATGAACTCGGACATATCTACGCGGATCATGGCCTGTTCGCTGTCGAAGAGAAACTCGGCCAGGGACCTGGCCAGCTCGGTTTTACCGACCCCCGTGGGTCCGAGGAAAATAAAGGAGCCCAGTGGCCTGTTGGGATCCTGCAATCCTGCGCGGGCACGTCGTACGGCGTTGGCCACGGCGACGATGGCGCTTTGTTGGCCGACGACACGTTTTTGCAGAAAGCTTTCGGCAATAACCAGTTTTTCCCTCTCTCCCTGGAGGAGTTTGTCGACGGGAATGCCAGTCCATTTGGCGACGATGGTTGCCACATCTTCAGCGGTAACCTCTTCCTTGAGCATGAGATGATCCTGCTGGATATTTTGGAGATTTGCGTTTTCCTCTTCAAGTTTGTTGTTGAGTTCGACAATTTTGCCGTAGCGGATTTCGGCGACCCTGCTGAAGTCTCCCTGCCGCTCCGCCTGCTGTTCCTCCTTGTGGGCTTCGTCGATTTCCTCCTTGATGCTGCGTATCTTTTGAATCCCTTCCCGCTCAAGTGTCCATTGCCCTTTCATGGAGCTGAGGGTTTCGGAAAGGTCGGCGAGTTTTTTCTTGAGCTCGTCGAGCCGTTTTCTCGAGGCCTCATCCTTTTCCTTTTTCAGGGCTTCCCTTTCAATCTCAAGTTTTATACGCTGCCGTTCAAGTTCGTCAATTTCTGTCGGCATGGAGTCGATTTCAATGCGCAGCGAAGAAGCAGCTTCATCGATCAGGTCAATGGCTTTGTCCGGCAGAAAACGGTCACTGATGTATCTGCTGGAAAGGTTGACGGCAGCTACGGTGGCTCCGTCCTGAATGCGGACGCCGTGATGGACCTCGTATTTCTCCTTGATGCCGCGGAGAATGGAAATGGTATCTTCCTCGCTCGGCTCCTGTACAAGCACCGGCTGGAAACGTCTTTCCAGGGCGGCATCCTTTTCTATATATTTGCGGTACTCGTCTATGGTCGTTGCTCCGACGCAGTGCAGTTCGCCGCGGGCCAGGGCCGGTTTGAGCATGTTGGAGGCATCCATTGAGCCCTCGGCTGCGCCTGCGCCGACGAGAGTGTGGATCTCGTCGATGAACAAAATGATTTCCCCGGCTCGCTTTTCAACTTCTTTGAGCACGGCTTTCAGCCGGTCTTCGAATTCTCCACGGTATTTGGCTCCGGCCACCAGGGCGCCAAGATCAAGGGCGATGACCTGCTTGTTTTCAAGAGTGGCGGGGATATCGCCGTTGACAATTCTCTGGGCCAAACCCTCGACAATGGCGGTTTTACCCACCCCTGGCTCACCAATGAGTATCGGGTTGTTTTTGGTTCTGCGCGAGAGTACCTGAATTATTCTGCGAATTTCTTCGTCGCGGCCGATAACCGGATCCAGCTTGGCCTTGCGGGCAATATCGGTGAGATTGCGTCCGTATTTCTCCAGTGCCTGATATTTTTCTTCAGGGTTCTGGTCGGTCACACGCTGATTGCCGCGAATAGTGCTGAGAGCGTTGAGAAAATCCTTCTCGTTGATGCCCTTCTGGGTAAGAATTTTTGCGGCAGTGCTTTCGCCGCCTTTGATAATGGCCAGGAACAGATGTTCCTGGGAGGTATAGTCATCCTGCATCTGCGAGGCAATGGTCTGAGCCCCGTCAAGACATTTCTGCAGTTCCGATGAGGCATACACCTGACCGGCACCGGCACCGGAAACCTGCGGGATTTGTGCCAGCAGCCCTTCGGTTTCCTGGAGAACGGTTGTTGGCGAAACCCCCATTTTCTGGAGGACGGGTACGATTACCCCTTCGGGTTGGTTGAGTAGTGCCTGAAGCAGATGCGCCAGCTGAATCTGCTGGTGCCCTTTTTCCTGGGCAATTCTCTGGGAGGTTTGAATGGCCTCCTGTGATTTCAGTGTGAATTTGTCGAATTGCATGCTTCTCTCCTCGTTTGAATAATAGTCATGTCAGCGCAAAAAATAGCAGAAACTCTGTATATTTCGCTTACACGATAAGACTGCAGGAGAGGGGTGTCAATTAATTGACACCGCGGAAGGTAATTAATATGAGAGAAGGGAGAAGCAGGAGGGGGGAAACCCGGCTGAGCGCAGAGATTCTACGTTCAGCCGGGCTGAGACACAATCAACCGCAGCCGCTGCTGCTGCAGGAGCCGCTGCTACAGCCACCACCGCCACCTATCGGGTTTTCCGAAGTGATGCCAAATCCAGAGCGGGGGCCGGCTTCCACGTACTCAACCTTGATTGAGCCGCAGGTGTCAAGCAGGCTTTCTTCGACCAGGAATTTCAGGTCGTCATTATCGTAAACCTTATCGTTTTCTTTTGGCTCATCCAGAGCCAATCCCAGTGAGGGGCCAGCTCAGCCACCCTGCATGAGGGCGACCCTGAGTGCAGAATCGATGTTATTCTGTGCCAGGTATTCCTTGAGCTTATCTACAGCCAAGTCTGTTACAGTAAACTCAGACATTAACAATCTCCTTGTGTGTATTTATGTTTGGGGTTGTGTTGCAAACGCTCTGTTACATAGCATTCAGTCTTTCCTTAATCAAAAACATAATGTGCCTGATTCAATAAGTCAATCGGTCGGAAGGTGAAAAGAGCATAAAGATTTAGATATTAGTTGAATTGCTAAGTAAGGTTCTGGTTTCGCAGGATTCCGCTTTGTCTTTCCTGTTACTCGCTCGTTTGCTCTTCTTTCTTGGAAGAAAATGGACAGTTGTCATTTCCTTGGCAGGAGCCTGGTTCTACTGGACTTTGATCAACGTCAGCAAAGTCTGAGAGCGACTGGAGAAATACTCTCCTTTTATGATAGCCTGGTACAGTGTAAATGGGGGAGAAGAGAATTATATTGCTTGAGTTCGAAAGGTGATGATACTATTTTACGATGGTGCTCTGACGATAGCAACCCACATGAGTCCCGCCAGACAGACTACAAACATTCAGAAGTAAGCGTGGCTTTTTTTGAAGGAGTGTAAAGAAAAATGGCGGGAATAGATACATACGGCATGGAACTAAAATAAGCGGGGAGGCAAATGAAGAAAGTAGTGATTTCAACAGGTGGGGGTGATGCTCCCGGCCTGAATGCGGTGATATATGCTGTCGTCCACGCCTGTTATCGCAGGGGATGGGAGGTTTATGGCAGTAAAAGCGGGTATTCCGGCTTCCTCGACATGGATGATATGATCCAGCTGCGGCCGAGCATGGTTGAAGGTATTTATGCAACCGGTGGCACTATTCTCGGTTCGACCAATAAGGGTAATCCTTTTGCCCGGCCGGTACTCAATCTTGCCGGGGAGATACAGATAGTCGATATCTCCGATAAGATAATGAGAAACTTTCAACGCATGGGATTTGACTGTCACATTGCCATCGGCGGCGACGGCAGTCTGCGCCTCGCTCAGAAATTCGCAGAAAAAGGTATGCCGGTTATCGGTGTGCCGAAAACCATTGACAACGACCTTGAGGCAACCGATAGAACCTTTGGCTTCGATACCGCCGTCTCGACGGCGACCAATGCTCTTGACAAGCTCCACTCCACGGCAAAATCACATGACCGGGTTATGGTGGTCGAAGTCATGGGCCGTGATTCCGGATGGATTGCCCTCTATTCAGGGATATCAGGCGGTGCCGATGCCATACTTCTGCCGGAGATACCCTTTGATATGGAGAAGGTATGCGCTAAGATTTCCGACAACGAGCTTCGTGACAAACACTACTCCATCGTCGTTGTCGCCGAGGGCGCTGTGGAGAAGGGAGGCAAGGTCTTCAGCAAGGGTTCTGGTGAACTCGGCCGTGAAGAGGTGATACTCGGAGGGGTCGGTGAATGGGTGGCGCAACAGATACACAAGAATACCGAAAAGGACACGCGTTCGTTGGTGCTCGGTCATTTGCAGCGCGGCGGTTCACCAACGACCTTCGATCGTCTCCTGGCCCTTCGTTTCGGCACTGCGGCCGTTCGGCTGGTGGAAGATGGCAATTTTGGACAAATGGTCGCGCTCGCCTCCTCAAAAATGGAGGCTGTCCCCATTGCCGAGGCGGTCAGATCGAGGAAAAAGGTTGATCTCAACTCCGATAAAATTTTGACCGCCAGAGACATTGGCATCTGCCTCGGGGATTGATGCCGTCTATGTCTCAGCACCCCTTCATTAAAATCTATCAGTGCCTCTACGATTACTACGGGCCCCAGAACTGGTGGCCGGCCGAGACGCCTCTGGAGATGGTGGTGGGCGCGGTTTTGACCCAGAACACCAATTGGAAAAATGTTGAGGTGGCTATCTCTTCCCTGAAAAGGGCCAATCTCCTCTCCATTGAGGCCCTTGCCTCTGTCAGCCACGAGCAGCTGGCATCCTGCATCCGAAGTGCCGGCTATTACAATCTCAAGACCAAGCGTCTGAAGAACCTGATGAACATGCTTGCTCTGCAGTATGACTCCGATCTGCAGCTGCTGTTCGCTGCAGATCCGAAACAAAGCCGTAGACAATTGCTTGAGGTAAACGGAATTGGCCCGGAAACGGCCGATTCTATTTTGCTCTACGGCGCCGGTCATGCGGTATTTGTCGTCGATGCCTATACCCACCGGGTCTTCTCGCGCCATTTGCTTCTGCCAGAAGAATGCAGCTATGAGGAGATCCAGGAGACCTTTAGCGCCAATCTTCCCCCTGACGCCTCTTTGTTTAATGAATTCCATGCTCTCATTGTCAGCGTGGCTAAGGAATTCTGTAAAAAGTCCACTCCCCTCTGTGAGAACTGCCCGCTCAATGGCTTTTGAATGTTCGGTTTCGAAAGTATATTTGCTGATCGCGGCCACGATTTCTTCCATCTGTTGGCCTGTTACAGAAGCGATGAAAATTGTCAGGCCAAGGCGATTTGCCGCTAAGTGAAGGGGAAGGAAGGGCAACTCATTCGAGACAGGAAGACTCTTTTCCCGGGTCGCCTTTCACCAATTTCTAAAAGCGTGACTGCAAACGTCCGGGCTGCAGACACCCGTGAAAAACCCCACCCTGTCTTTGGAATTGGCTAGGTTGAGTTGCAGGGAAACATCAAAGGTTTGTTGATCCCAGGATCAAATCGAGAGTCGTACAGCGAGAGTGCTCCAGCTTCAGCTTATTGTCAAGTTCTCAAAAGAACGGTTGCTGTCAAAGGAGGGGCGGGTGATGCCGAGGAGAGGAGAAAAGCATCACCCGCGTGAGGAGGAGAGATCATGCCTTGAGATCAAGGACACTGTCGAGCAGTTCGTCTGCTGCCTGAAGGGATTTGAGGTTTGCAGTATAATAATGTGAATTCAGCATCATTTGTGGAAGTTCGCTACTGAGTTCAACATTTGATTGTTCAATGAGTTCAAGTCCGTCCGTGGTCTCGGTATATATCTTCGGGCCCGGAGTGTCCAGTTTGTCCGCCATTGCTTTGACACCACCTGGTTCAACGGTGGCGAGGGTAACCCGTGTTTGCTTGTATCCCTCAGTCGCTCCGTTGGCGATGTTGTTGGCATTTGCCTGGATTTTGGTGCCGTAGGCCTGAAGTGCGCTTAAGGCCGACTGCATTGCTGAAATCATGTCGACTCCCGAAAATGATAGCCATTAGTGCTTGCGCTAGGTAGTGCAAAACAGATGCCACATTTTTTTAAATAAGGGGGCATCGTCCGAAGACAACCTGGCTGCGGCAAAACGACGGTCTCTGTGCTGCAGGTAGATACGTGGGCGAGGTACTTTTGGGGATTGTTATTTCAATAGAGAAATTCAACTTACCAAAGCGTTTCTGTGGCAGGGTCTGTAATCAGGAAATCTTGCGAATTAGGAGCCAGAGGCGCGTTCAGGCTACCAGGGCCTCATTTCCATCGAAGTGATTCGGTAATGTCGTTTATCATTATATTGATTTCCTCTGCTTCATACTCGGCAGTCCGCAGCGAATAGCGATAACTTTTGAGCGTCTCCCGTATTTTCACAGGCTGGTTGAGGGTGAGGTACAACCGGCAGAGCAGTCTTACTCCCGGATCGGAGAGGCCGTTGCTTCTGAGCAGTGTCGTCAGTATGGGGATAGCTTCGGTGTGACGTTCTGCATCACTTAAAATCTCTGCCCAGCGCAGCACCGTATCTTCGTAGGTTGCCAGCAGGCTGTCTTCCCGGGAGTAAATAAATTCGTTTCTGAAGGTGTCCGTCGGCAGGGTACCCTGCCAGAGACTGAGGGCTTGATGAAAACGATTTCCCGCCTGCCAATATTCCTCTCTGTCCGCCAGACGAAAACCCATCTTGCAGTTGTGCAGGAATTCCTCGACATCGGTGATGGTGTTCTCCAGGCAGAGAATTCCCTTGTTTAAGAGAAGATAATCCTTGCTGGCAAGGGGCAGGTGCTCATCGAGACTGCTGCGAAGACGATTAAGGAGGGTGTCGAGTTTCTTTCTCGATTTTTCCGGCGGACTGTCAGGCCAGAGTATGAGCTGCACTTTTTCCTGGCTGATCTTTTTGTCCTTGGAAAAGAGAACGAGACTGAGCAGGTCGCGCTGCAGGGGGGTGAACTGGTCTACGCTGAGCAGTATCTCTTTGCCGATACTGAGATGGAATCCGTTCAGCATTGTGAAGTGCAAAAGTGGAGTTATGGAGCCATCCTCGTTGATATGTACACGCAGTCTCTGGCGGGCCAGTTTTCCGGCAAACTCCGCGTGAATGTTTTTACTGACAGCCAGGGTGAGCAGATCCCTCATGAAGCTTGGTTCCCAACTCCAGAAATGGTCGTAGTCATTTGCCTGCATAAGCGACAGGCCGTCTTCCAAATCAGGGAGTGCCGATGTGGCTCCGTAGGTTTTCAGTTTAAAGAAACATCGCTGCATGAGGCAGCATGACTGCAGATAGGGAGAGGGGATTGATTCGGCCAGTTCCAGTCCTTTGGCAAACGACTCTTTGGCCAGTTTTCTTTTTTGCAGCCTGGCGTAGACGGCTCCTGCCATAATAGCATTGAATGATTGGTAAAAGGGTCCTCCCGCTACTTTTCTCAGTTGGCTCGATTCGCCTATTTTCACTTCGGCGCTGCGGCTGTTGCCGTGGATGGCATGAATATACGACTGCCACTGCAGCAACTGGCTGAGCATGTGTTCCGATTTGGCCGTAGCCGAAACGTTGACCCCCTTGTTGATGATATCCAGGGCCTTGGCAGTCTCGCCCATGGATATGAAGCAACTGCAGCTCCATATGAAAAAATAGGGGGCGGCAACGGTCTGCTTGACCACCCGCTCGTCAATGCTGTCCCGGATGAGTTGCTGCTGGTGGAAATAATTGGTGAAGTCGCCGTACATGCTGAGGTTGCAGATATGCAGGATGCGAAGGGTCAGCTTGTTGGATGTGCCCACCAGCGGATCGTTCATCAGCGAATAGCTCAGTTCTACTTCCCGGCGGAATTTCTTGCGGTTGCCGCTGAGCAGTTCGATATAGGCCTTAATGAAAACAGTGGAGGCCATGAAATTCCGGATTGAATTGTCGATGGCGATTTGCCTGGCCTCTTCGATATAGAGCCTTGCCTTTTCCATGTCGGCGGAAAAAAAGCAATATCCTGCAGCCAGGTTGCGGGTGACCATGATGAGAATGTGCTGCGAGAGATGACTGCGGTTTCTGTCAAGGAGTTCAACCGTTCTTGGCAGCAGCGAGGCACCGGTATGATAGCGGCCGGAAACGACAAAGTGATAGTAGAGTATGGTGGCAATGGCCAGCAGTTCGCCCACCTCCTCCCCGGATTGGACAAACAGTTTACGAGCTTCTTCCAGATGCGGCAAGGTTTTCTGTGGCTGATAGTCGCTTTCCAGAATGCCCGAGAACAGGGTAAGCCAGCTGTAGCGCAGCAAGGTTTTCTCCGGCAAGGAGTGGAGGAGAGAAAGTATGGTCAGGGTTCTGTTTTGGGCAAGCAGGTCGACGCCATACCGTTTCAGCAGTAGCTCCATTTTGTCGTATTCTCCTCCCTGCTGATAGCAGGAGAGGGCTTTGCCCATTTGGTTGCTCTCCAGGAAAAAATCGGCGGATTGTGAGTAGATGGTGCTGATTTCCTCACGACTTAACGATTTCGCGGCCCGCACCTGAAGAAATTCCTGGAAAAGATGATGGAACCGGAAAATTGTGAAATCGCTGTCGAGGTTGTAGATAAAGAGGTTTTCCTGCGTCAGTTCGCCAAGAATGATTTCTATGTCTGCTATACCGGTGATGCGATTGGCGAGATCGACATGTATTTCGTCGACGAAGGAAAGTTTGAGGAAAGGAAGGTGCAGCTCGTCGGGAATAAAGGTGAAAATCTCATCTTGAAAATACTCCAGCATGTCTTTCTGGCTGGGCGAGCCTTTGAGATGAAAATTGGCAAAAGAGGCGGTGTTGGTTGTTTTGCTTCCCGACAGCGGATGAGCGGCAAGGACGATGCCCATTACCCAGCCGCTGGTCACATCTTCGATCTTGCGGGCATCGGCAATGCTGATGCTTCTGTTGAAGACATCGTTGAACAGCATTTCGATTTCGCTGCTTGTCAGAGCCAGGTCGTCGGTTTTCAGAGAGGCCACAGAGCTGCGGTTTCTAATGGTCTTTGATTTCAGTTCGAAGGGGTGTCTGCTTGTGAGCACGTAGCGCAGTTTGGGCGGTGATGTGTCGAGAAGGTAGGCCAGCAGTTGGTTGGTCAGGTCGGCTTCGCTGATGAGATGGAGGTCATCGAAGACGAGGTAGAGGTCGCCGCGCAGAAACCTATCGATATCAGCCAGCAGCATATTGGCGCAGCGCAAAAGATCAAGCGGCCCTATCTCGCCTTGGGCGATAATATTCTCAAGCTGGGGCGAGGAAAACCCAGGAAGCGAATTTTTCAGGCTGTAGACCAGGCCGGTGAGCAGCACCACGGGGTCGGCATCTTCCTTGCCTATCTGATACCAGGCGTGATTGTATTTGTAGTGGTTGACATACTGATAGGCGAGCGTTGTCTTTCCTTGGCCGGCCTGGGCTTCGATGGCGATGATTTTGTTGGTCCTTTCCCTGCCGGGAAGAACGGTTTCGATGAGATAAGAGCGGAACAGCGATTGCTTTTCGTCGATATGCGGCGGGTAGAATTTGTTGGAGGGGAGTGATGACTGGAGCAGCGTTGCATTCATAATACACCTTAAGGGGTCGTATCTTTACCAGAATGATCCTGATGCCACATGAATTGTCTGCAAATGCCTCGTATTATATTTGATTCCTTTGACGACAACTGCATCCTTCCGAAAAAACGGCGTATGTTGTTCATCCAGTAGGCATGGTTCTTTTCTTCCAGGAAAGTGATTTTTACCAGTGCTTCTTCAAGATGTTCATACATGCCTTCTAGTTCGAAGGTGGAGGCCGCCTGGGGCGCCGGTGTAATGTCTTTTTTTTCGTGAACCAGGCCGTAATAGAGTTCGTAGCAGTGAATGGCCACTGCCTGAGCAAGATTGAGCGATGAGAAGTCGGCAGTGGGTATAGCCGAAGTGGCGTGGCAGTATTTCAGCTCCTCGTTGGCAAGACCACAGTTTTCCGGTCCGAAGACAAAAGCGGCGTGATTGTTAGGGAGAAGTCCGGCCATTTCACTCACAATCTGTCGGGGCGTACGTTCCATTCCCCGTTGTCGCCCTCTTCTGGCGGTTGTTCCTACAATATAGGAAAAAGGTGCTAGTGCTTCGACGAGACTGGTGTAGACTTCCATGGAGTCGATAAGATGTACCGCCTTGTGGGTAGCCATCTTGGCCATGGCCTCGCGGTCGGGCCTCTCGTCGCGAACGATGATCAGCCGCGTCAAACCCATATTGAATGCGCTGCGAGCGGCTGCGCCTATGTTTTCGGGATATTTCGGATGCACCAGCACTACGGCAATATTATTAAGAACCGATCTTTCTGTCAACATAGAAGAGCCTTTGCTGCGAAGAGTTGATAAAATTATGATTACGTGCCCTCAGGAAAAGGGATTGTTTGAAAAGGCCAAAACTCTGAAAGAGGATATGGTGCAGTACTCTGAGATTACCAGGGACAATCGGCAATTGCATCGTCCTCCGAGAAGCATTTAAGTTGTGGAAGAGGGAGAAGCAAATACTTAAAAGCTGTCATTTGAAAAGCCCCGCCATGTTCGAAAACCATCTGAAAAGGATAAGACGAGTTTTCGTCCATCGCGTACATATTGCATCCTCGCTTTAGCTGGTGTACTTGATGGGGTGGGATGGTCTGTTGATCGAGGAGTCCTGGGTCTGCACATTCTTTCGTCTGTGTCCGTTGCGGATGGTGTGAAGGTGGATAACCCCTGGCAGAACTGAAGGGCGGAGACATTCGGGCTCATCTGGCGAGCACTTCAGTCCGGTTGATGGGCAGCTGAAAGTAGATTTCCGACCATGATGTTGGCTCCGCGCTGCAGGCTGCCCAGAGGAGACGCATTCTTCCCCCGTGGGCAGCATTCAGTTTGGGTATTCCGACTTCGCCAAAGGCCGGGTGTCCTGCGCCGCAAACCCCGGAAACGAAGTTTATTTCGAGCTGCTTTGGTTAGCCTTGACACCGTCTTCGATGGAAACGCGGCTGATCTTTTCATACTCCTCCGCCTGCTTGTCGGCCGAGGATGGCATCAGTCTTTTGAGCAGCGGTACCACGCCTCTTTCGGACTTTTCGAATAGCTCTTCGGCTTCTTTGAGAGTTATCTGCCAGGCCGGGGCAAAGCCGGGGGCCTTTTCAAACATGATGTCAATTGCGGTCTGGTATATGAAATATTGACGGATTTCCTTGCGCCCGGGTTTCTGGTTTAACGACTGAACGGTAATGCGCAGATTGTCCCTTTCCTGCTTCAATCGATCAATTTCACCTTTTCTGCGTTCATTTTCGGAAGAATCGATTTCCAACTTGGTGTGCAGGTGGGAGCGGAGCCTGTCAACCTCTTTGGATAATTCGCGGCGGTGCAGAAAACCACGAATATAGATGACAACACAGATGAGAATCCCGAGCGCGAGACCTTTGGCAAAGGGATTGTCGATAATGGTCATGAGCCAGTTGGTTCCTTCCATGGTTTTCTTCCTCCGATATGGGCGTTCATGCCAGCAGTTGAAAGGTTACAGGTATTAGTTACGTAGAGATGAATACTTTTCAAAGTATAACGTATAAATATCTTTATGCGACTTATTGTACCAAGTCAAGCCCCAAAAGAAAAGCGCAGTTTCTGTCCGTCCACATCCTCCCGCGGCAATCATGAGTTCACGAGATGTTCAGGGGCGAAATTGAGACGTTTGCGTCTTCGGTCGACATCAACCAGGCTCACCGACAGAACGTCGCCGAGCTGATAGGTCTTGGCGGTGATTTCACCGATCAGCCTGTATCTTTTCTCATCGTAGAGGTAGTAGTCATCGGTCAGGGCGGAGATGGCGATTGAACCGCTGACAAACAAATCCATGAGTTCGATGAAAAGAACATTATCGCTGACTCCGGAGATCACGGCCTTGAAGGTATGGCCGACGAACCCCTCCATGAAGAATATCTTCAGACGGTCGACGATATCCCGTTCGGCGGTCACCGCGGCTCTCTCCCGTTCCGACAGATGTCTGCTCATCTCTACAAGAGTGATGTCCTCCTTTTTCCCGACGATCGTTTTTCTCTGGTTGAGCAGTCCCTGGAGGAAACGATGAACCATCAGGTCCGGATAGCGTCTGATGGGGGATGTGAAGTGGGTGTAGTCGCTGGCTGCCAGGCCAAAATGGCCTTTGTTCTGAGAATCGTACCGTGCCTGCTGCATTGCCCGCAACAGCAGGTTGTTGACGACGTACTCGGCGGGTGTGTCGTTGACGATATCGAGTACCTTGGCAAACCATTCGGGCTCGGCGGTGACCTCGGGCAGGTCTATCCCAAGTGTCTGGGCGAAGGAAGCGAACTCCTCGACCTTTTCTGACGATGGCTTTTCGTGAATCCTGTAGACGAAATCATGCTTGCAGTCGGAGAAGGTTTTCGCCACCGCTTCGTTGGCGCAGAGCATGAATTCCTCGATTATCTGGTGGGCGAAATTTCTCTCCTTCCTCTTTATGGTTTCGATGGTGCCATCCTCTTCAAGGAAAATCTCAGGTTCAGGAATATTAAAGCCTATGGAACCTCGGGCCATACGTTTTTCATGGAGCAGGCGGGCGAGTTCCTCAGCCCATTTGAGCGGAGTAAGAAACGGTTTGTGACTGCTTCTGGTCTCACGGTCTTTATCGATGAGGATCTTTTTGACGGTGGTATAGGTGAAGCGCTGCTTGCTACGGATGATCGACTTGCCGAATTTTTTGGCCGTCAGATTGCCCTGGCGGTCGAAATCGAGAATGGCGGAAAAACTCAACCTGTCTTCATCGGGGACGAGGCTGCAGAGATTGTTGCTGAGCTTTTCCGGCAGCATGGGAATGACCCGGCCGGGAAAATACACAGAGGTACCTCTGAGATAGGCTTCCTTGTCCAGCTCGCTGCCGGGACGAACAAAGTGGGAGACGTCGGCAATAGAGACATAGAGACGGTAGCCGCGGCGACTTTTTTCAACAGCAACGGCGTCGTCGAAATCCTTGGCGGTTTCCCCGTCGATGGTCACGTGGAGAATGTCGCGCAGGTCGAGCCGGTCGTCGGTCGGCGCCCCTTTCATGGAGAGACTGGCGGCTTCTTTTTCCACCTCCGGCGGAAAGACGTGGGGCAGGTTGTGCTTCTCGATGACCATGCGCATCTGGACGTCGATGTCCTTGGCCGAACCAAGTACTTCGGTTATGCGTCCCCGGACGAAACCTTCATCGGCAATTGCCGGCAGAACGGTTATTATGACGACATGGTTTGCCGGTATTTCCTCCTCAACGGAGTCGATGACCGTGATATTCGACGGATATCTGGGATCTTCGGGGACCACCCGCGCTGGGTTTCCAGGCTTGTAATATCCGGTGAGTGACTCGGAAAAGCGCTCGAGTATGGCCACCAACTCGGCTTCGGGACGACCGTCACGGCGTACCGAAGTTACCCGGATGAGAACGGAGTCGCCATGATTTGCCGTGCCCATGCCCCGCACCGAGAGATAGGGATCACGGGAAAATCTCGCCGCTTTCTCCGGCTTGAGTTCGGTGACGAAACCGAAACCACGTGGATGCTTTTCCACCTTTCCCTTGAATATGCTGCCCTTGTTGTCGAGGCGGAAACTTTTTTTACCGGCTGCTACCACCTCCCGCCTGCGAACCAGTTCGGCAATGGCATCTTCCACGTCATTTTTGGAAGGGGCGGCCTCGGCGAGGTTGTTACGGATATCGTTCTGAGTAAGAGGAGATTCTGCTTTGGCAAGGACGGTTAAGACCGCTTTTGTGAGCGAGTATTGCTGGATTTTTTTGTCGTTTTTACGGCCCCGTTTGGTCGCCCCAACATTTTTTCTTTTTGTGAAAAACTTTCTTTTTTTCGGCATTTAGGTTTTTTCTTTTCCCTGATTGTGGAATTTTGTTAAGGTGTAGGGCATTGTCGGCTAGAAAGACTTACAGTGTGGGTTTGACCATGCACTGGAGATTCGTCCCTGTCATGGGCGGGCCGAAGTGAAAATGGTCGTATGCTCGATAACAATTGTGGAGATACTGCTCATGATTGCAGGGGGAATCAACCCAAAAAAGAGGTTACATGGAAAAGTTCATACCTTCCGGTAGGCTGACGAGGCAGTAGGATATATGCAGCACATTCCTTTTGACCTGGAATTATACCGCAGGCAAATGCAGGGTTATATCGGCGGCAGGGATGATGAGCATATTTTTTGGGATGCACTTAATTTTGCAACGGAAGCCCACGACGATCAGTGGCGCAAATCCGGGGATGCCTATATTCTCCATCCTTGCTCGGTGGCCAAAATCCTCGCCGCCGAAATGGATATCCTCCACCCTGAAATACTTGCGGCCGCACTCCTTCATGACACGGTAGAAGACGTTCAGGAAGTTACCGGAGAACTGGTCGGTAAAAAATTCGGAGCCTATGTTCAGGCCATTGTCGAGGGCTGTACAAAGATCACCAGATCCTCGGGCGATAAACAGTCTCATTACAAGAGGATTCATCGCAAGATCTTTTCAGGGGCTGCTCTGCGTCCCGAGGTTATGCTGGTCAAACTCGCCGACCGTCTGCACAATCTGCGTACCCTCAAGGCCATGCCCAAGAGCAAACAGCAGAAAATCGCCGATGAGACCCTTGATATCTATGCTCCTTTGGCGACGGTGTTCGGCCTCTTCAATATGAAGCGGGAGATGTACAACCTGGCCCTGACTTACAAGTTCCCTAAACAATGGGTGAAGCTGGCCGCACATATTGACAAACTCCGGGAGGCGCTCGAACCCAAGGAAATCATCAAGACCCTGCGACAAAACTTGAAGGAGAGCGGCATAGAGGCCAAGGTCGAGCAGCGGGTCAAGGAATTGTGGGCATATTATGATCACAACAACCGCATCCTCCTCCAGGAAATAGATTTTCCCTATGAAATTCTTATTGTCGTTGAAGGGAGTCAAATATGTTACCAGGTTCTCGGCCTGGTAAACCAGACCTTCCGCCCTATTCCCCGCACCATTCGTGATTTCATCGCCAATCCCAAACCCACCGGGTATCAGGGGCTGCACGCCAGGGCAATCATCAAAGGGCAGAAATACCTTTTCAAGATACGCACCGAGGAGATGGCGCGCAGGGCCCAGCGTGGGCTCTTCCGCAACTGGAGTTCGAAAAACCGCAAGCAGGGAAGGTTTATTCATGAAATCAAAGAGTTGTTCAATGTCATAGGTTCGGATGCATCGGTTTCCTACCGGGATGTAATCGCCGCCAGCGGCAAAAAAGAGATATACACCTACACACCCAAAGGCGACTTGATCTGTCTGCCACTCAACTCGACGGTTCTCGATTTTGCTTTCCGGGTTCACACCGACGTCGGCCATTCCTGCATAGGGGCCATGGTCGGCAACACGCGGCGAGAGGCTGATCATATCCTCAAGGACGGCGAGATGGTGCGTATCATTCGTTCTGCCCGCCCCATCCAGTTCGACCCTGACATACTCAATCACTGCAAGACTCCGCGCACCCGCGCCGAGCTCTCCAAGCGTTTCCGGGGCAGAAGACGTCAGGTTGCACGAGAGGTGGGGCAGGCGACGTTAATGCAGGAGATGAAGCGGTACAACATTCCCATGGATATTTTGGACAGCTTTGAAATACAACACATTTTCAATATGTACTCTTGCAAGAAGGTAGAGGATCTTTATGAACACATTGGCGACGGCCGGTTGCGTCTGCCTGAGATAATCCATCGCTTCCGCAGCCAGTTCGACCTGGAAAATCTTAACACCGTCGCCGCTGGTGAAGAGTATAACAGTGTTGAGCTCACCACCCTTGATCCGGTCTCAATAAAACTCTCAGCCTGTTGTAAGCCTCTGCCCACTGAGAAAAACAACTTTGCCTTGCTCGCCAGAGAGCGACTCTCCATTCATAGAAAAGGATGCACCCGGCTTGAGGAGATTAAGTTCCAGCGGGAAGATGCTGTAAACGTCAACTGGAAAGCCGCCCAAACGCCGGTACGCAAAGCGCAGTCCATACATATCCTCGGGGCTAAGCGCCAGAGGATAATGATGATAACCGGCGTCGCGCCCACGGAAATGAACATTTCTGAGTTGGCGGTGGTTTCAGCCACGCCGACGAAAACGCCGGCATGGGAGCTTATCTTCGAAGTGCCGAATCTGGCACTACTCCAGAATGTGCTCACCCATTTTGAGAAGTCGGGAATAGACTTCGAATTCGAGTTCGATTACTAAGGCGAAATGATCAAAGCTTTGCCGCCGGCTGCGAGTATGTGAAAAAGGCAGAATTCCTGTGCCCTTTTCAGAATGCGCTGCCTGGCGGGCTTTTGCCGGTACCTTATGTCAGATCGTCGTGTTCGCTTTTATAGGCAGACCTGCTGTATTTGCTCAGTACGTTGGTCAGCATGTCCGGGAGATCGTTCTGCTGCCTGGAGCTTCGGTGGAGTTGTTTGATGGTTTTCTCAAGCGTCAGCACCTCGCCGAGAAAGACATGGCGTAAAATCAAAGAGATAAGTCGGGTAATGGTGGTCAGGTTCGAAATGCGAGACTGCAGGTGATGATCACGGTCAAAGGCGGTGGAGGCAAAGATTTCGACGGGCTGCCCGTCTATTTCGCTGACCGATACATACCACTTGTTCATGTCACGGTCACGTGTGCGAAAACGCACGGCATCCAGTACTTCCGGCAGTTCACCGAATCTCGATTTTGCTGATTGCACCGGCAGGATCTTGTCGGTGGCGATATCGATTTTCATCAGCTTGACTATTTTGGCTATTTTTTCGGGATGTGCGTACAACGAAAGTGCCAGCTGCCTGCATTCATCGCAAAATTCGTTGCCGTCAATTTCATGCACATGTTCTTTCACACCGCAGCCGTCGCACATTTCCACTCTACGTTTCTGGTTCATAGTTCCATTTTCCGTCTGGGAATACGTTTTCAATATATGTATTTAAGCATCTTTGAAAGTCTCTACCCGAAATCTCGCAGGCACCATAGTGGAGAAGATGCTCCGTGGTCATCTGGCAGTCGATAAGTCTGCAGTTCTTGCGACGCAGCTGGATAACCAGCGAAGCCAGAGCTATTTTGGAGCCGTTGGAGAGAATAGTGAACATAGACTCGCCGAAAAAGACGCGATCGAGCAATACTCCGTAGAGGCCTCCAGCAAGGGTCTGTTCCTGCCAGCATTCTACCGAGTGGGCATATCCCAGCTGGTGCAGCTGCAGATAGGCGGTTTTCATCTCTTCGGTTATCCAGGTTTCCTCGCCTTTCATTGTCCGTACGGCAGCACATGACTCTATTACCCGCTCAAAGGCTGTATCGAATGTTACCGTAAAAAGAGGCTTCCTCATATAACGGGCCAACCTCTTGGGTACTCTGAAGGTCTCCGGAAAAAGAACAAGTCTCGGGGAGGTGAACCACCAGAGAATGGGGTCTCCCGGAGAATACCATGGGAATATACCACGTCTGTAGGCCGATATAAGACGCGCCGGGCTCAGATCACCGCCGATCGCCAGCAGGCCGTTCTCTTCAGCAAGGCTCGGACGGGGAAAGAGAATCTCTTCAGTCAAACGAAAAACAGGCATGGCCAAATCTACTCGTGTAAAAAAACATTGTCAATCACCATTGCCCTGCCTGCCAGCGTCTATTGCTTCGTGCCTCTCGACAATTGAACCGGGCATGGCCTGCATGGATCTGGTCTTGCGACCATGATTCCAGCGGGAGATGGAGGCGATCTCTATCAACTTGAAGTTTGGTGAAATAAAAGAGTACCTTACGGGAACCACCGTCGTCTCGGTTTTCTGGGAACTGTGGGACCCGGCAAGATATGGAATTCTTCGAAAAGCCACTAGTTGCTGAAAAAACGATTGAAAACGGTAGCTGTTGCTTCTCTGGGATCGAGGTGCTATTATGGGGCTTTTACCAGCCTAGACATTTTCTGCATTGAAGCGCAATGTATAATTTCTTTGATATTTTATCAGCAACAAAAAGCAGAGTATGGATATACACAAAAAACCGGGTTCCCCCGACCGGACTCCCTTCCAGGACCGGGTCAATACCAACCTGTTTTTCTCAGGCGCCCAGCGGAGAAAACTGCTTGACGAGGTGAAGAGGGCACTTGGCGAAGGAGCAGCGGTTGTCACCATCACCGGTGAAGAGGGCGTGGGCAAGTCCATGCTCTGCAGAATGGTGGAAAAGGAGCTGCCCGCAGAGACATTTTCCGTCTATCTGCCGACGCCGCTGGAATCCTTCGATGATGTCATCCGGGTTCTGGCGCTTGAAGTCGGTACGGACAATGCCGACAAGCCGGTCTCGAGTAAAATCCTGGTCGATGAGATCGCCGCTGAACTCGAGGTACGGGAGCGCCGGCTGGTGGTCGTGTTCGATCAGTCGGAGAGAATGTATCTGGCGACCATCGAACGCGTTCGCAAAATGCTGGACAGAGTCAACGATAGCAACGTTTTGCTGCAAATCGTCTTTGCTGGCCGTTCGAGCCTTCTGGAAAATCTCAAACAGCTCGCTATCTGCAACTTCAAGGATGTCGAGGAGAGGCATTTCGGCCTGCATCCGCTGGGACTTTCGGAAACATATGCTTATCTCAATCACTGCGCCCAGCAGCGTTCTTCGAGCCGCAGCAAAAATGTTTTCACCCCGGAAGCCGCCAAGAAGATCTATTCCATGGCCAAGGGAAACCTGCGCATGACCAATATGCTGGCGGCAAAATCGCTGGAGGCCGCCAACACAGACACCTCTTTTATGGTGTTGCTTGATAATGTCGTCGATGATACTCAGGGAAGTGACCCAAAAGGAAGAAAAAGGTCGGTGGCTTCCTGGCCTGGCACTTCCTGGCGACGGTGGGCGTATGGTGGGGCAGGCCTGGCCTTGCTTGTTGTCGTGGCCTTCTTCGTCTTCACCGACGAGAACGGACAGAAAGAAGGTGGGAGGGGGGATGCCGTCGTGAGTGACGAGCCTGTGGAGACCTCACCGCTGCCAGTTGAGAACGCGGAAGAGTCGCCAGCTCTGGAGCAAGCCGAACCCGAGGGGACAGTGGAAACGGGCGGAGTAAACCAACCGGTTGCATC
>CAKZOA010000232.1 GCA_937132035.1 uncultured Desulfobulbaceae bacterium
ATCGACGAGATCGACGCCGTCGGCCGTCACCGTGGCGCAGGCCTCGGCGGAGGGCACGACGAACGGGAACAGACCCTCAACCAGCTGCTGGTGGAGATGGACGGTTTCGAGTCCAATGAAGGCGTGATCATCGTCGCCGCCACCAACCGACCGGATGTACTCGACCCGGCGCTGCTTCGACCTGGGCGATTTGACCGTCAGGTGGTGGTTCCTGTTCCGGACGTCGGCGGCCGCAAAAAAATTCTCGAAATCTATTGCAAGAAGACCAAGATGGCAGCCAAGGTCGACCTTGAAGTGGTTGCCCGTGGTACCCCCGGTTTTTCAGGTGCCGATCTGGAAAATCTGGTGAATGAAGCGGCGCTGATGGCGGCACGTACCGGCGCCAACGAGATCGACCTGGAGCTGCTGGAAAAGGCCAAGGACAAGATAATGATGGGAGCCGAACGGCGCTCCATGATCATCACGGAAAAGGAAAAGGAAGTCACCGCCTATCACGAGGCCGGCCATGCTCTCATCGCCAAGCTGCTACCTGGTACGGACCCGATCCACAAGGTTACCATTATTCCCCGGGGCCGCGCCCTGGGCTTGACCATGCAGCTGCCCATCGATGAGAAGTACACCCACTCCAAAAAGTATCTGGAAAGCACCATCTGTATTCTCTTCGGCGGCAGGGTCGCGGAAAGCATCATTTTCGACGAAATAACCGCCGGCGCCGGCAACGACCTCGAACGAGCCACGGAGCTTGCCCGCAAGATGGTCTGCGAGTGGGGCATGAGCGATGAACTCGGCCCCCTCACCTACGGCAAGAAGGAGGAGCAGATATTCCTCGGCAGGGAGATCAACCAACACCGCGACTTCAGCGAGGATACGGCCCGCCAGATTGATATCGCCGTCAAGAAGATCATCACCAATGCCCGCGACGAGGTCGTCACCCTTTTGACGACCAACAGGGATATTCTTGAAAAGGTAGCTGAAGAGCTGCTGGAGAAGGAAACCATCGTTCTTGATGATATAGAAAAGATCATGGAAGACTTGCATCCTGAGAAGTATTCGCGGCCGGAAAAATCGTCGGAGGAGGTTGCTGAAGAAAAGCATGCCGCCCCACAGTCAGTGGATGCGGGTGAAGTACCCCCACCGGCACCGGAAACCGACACAACCGACCAGGAAGACACGGTGGAGCTTTCCAGCCAACAGCAGAATCCCGATCAGGAGGAGACCGACACCGACGACCAGAGCTCTTCCGCGGGTAGCCAGGAAAATGGCGACAACCGCTCTACAAGCGCACCTTAGATGAGAGGCGGCCGTCATGAAAATAGTGGGTATTCTCAATGTAACGCCCGATTCATTTTCCGACGGCGGCCGTAATTTCTCTCTGCAAAATGCCGTCGCCAAAGCCCAGCAAATGGTTGAGGAAGGTGTCGATATTATCGACATCGGCGGCGAATCGACCAGACCCTTCGCCGAACCCGTAGAGACCCATGAGGAGCTTCGCAGGGTCTTGCCGGTCATAGAAGCTATCCGCAGAAAACACCGCATTCCCATTTCCATAGACACCACCAAGGCTGTCGTCGCTCGTCAGGCTCTCGACACCGGCGCCGACCTCATCAACGATGTTTCCGCGCTGCAGCAGGACCCCGAGATGATTGAGCTGGTCAAGGCCACCTCTGTACCTGTCATACTGATGCACATGAAGGGTACGCCAGGCAATATGCAGATCAACCCGGTCTACGACGACGTTGTCTCAGAGATCATTCTTTTTTTCCAGGAGAAGCTTTCCTGGCTGCAGAGTGAGGGCGTCGACCTTGAGAGAGTGATCATCGATCCTGGCATCGGCTTTGGCAAAAAGCTCGAACACAACCTGTCAATACTCAAGCATCTGGAACGGTTCCGGGAATTAGGACAGCCGGTGCTGCTCGGTCATTCGAGGAAGCGGTTTCTGGGTGAGCTGACCGGTCGGGATATGCAGGGCAGAGATCTGCCCACGGCTGTGGTATCGGCACTGGCGCTCTCGAAGAAGATAGATATGATCCGGGTGCATAACGTCGCTGCAAGCCGGGATGCCGTAAAGGTTGTACAGGCCGTACTGGAGGCCCTATAGCTACTCACCACTCTGCCGCTCCCGCAACTCATAGCCATCGAGAGTGATAAACTGGTAGACATAGGGGGATTGACTGGTCCCCACCGTGATGATGTCGCCGTCGTGCAGTTCGATCGTCTCGTCGGCATCCTTTCCTCCTACCGCCCTGTCTTCCACCAAGGTTCCGCAGGCACTGCCTTTGTCATAAAGATAGTAGCGGTCTCCATCCTTCTCCAACTGGAAATGCTCGCGGGAGATATTGAGAAGATGACCGTCGTCGACCAGGTAGAGATCGTTGGTCGGTCTGCTGATGCCCGCTTTTTCCCGCTCGATTCTCTCCACTCTGCCATCGACAATTTTCACCCTGGATTCTCTGCCCACCCGGAAAGGAAAGTTGCGGATGGGAATACATCCTGCGATCAGCATGGCTTGTGGAACCGCCTGCTGTGCCGCCGAGGTCAGTGCCTTTAAAACGGCAACAGGCACAACTTTTTCGAGTATGAGACGTTTCTCACTCATGGGTATAGAGAATTGATAAGATCGGATGATTAAGGTTAGGCATCTTTTGACCGTTGCCCCTAGGATATATTGAATGGGTCAGAAGCTCAAACATTATTTTTGATTACCTCTGAAACTCAACTTACTCAAGTCTAGGGGAACAGGCGCTCTTTTCCCGGCAAACCATCCCGCCTTCTCCCGGCTACAGGTAGCCGTGAAAAGAGCAATACTCTCTCAGAATGTTGCTGTGCATGAGGGGTGATCAGAAAACTTTTTGGGTCCGTAGCCGCTGACGGCCTTTTTCCCTTTATCAAACTGGCTGGTTTTTGGTAGGGTATATGTATATTTCCTCTGTGCCGATACCGAGGGGTAGTCTAATCAAGGTGTTGACCAACAGTGCTGACTTTTTCAGCAGGATATCTGGAGATGAAGACCATTCTTTATATAGAAGACGACCCATCGCTGAGACAGCTCGTCGAATTCATGCTCCAAAAGAAAAATGATGTACTGTTCCTGCAGGAAGAAACCGGAGCCGCCGGCATACGGACGGCCCGGGAACGCAGACCCGACATCATCTTGCTCGATCTCAGCCTGCCCGATATTTCGGGCTACGAGGTTCTCTCTCGACTGAAAAGTGACAATGGTACCGGCGCAACACCCGTTATCGCCCTGAGCGGCGACAGCCTGCCCGAAGATATTGCCCGCGGCATCGAAGCCGGTTTCGACGCTTATCTGACCAAACCTCTCGGCGTTTCGGAATTTTACAGTCTCATCGACGGAATGCTCGATTCGGGCACCTGAGGTTTTCAGCACACGGCACCGCCTGCGCATCCAACAAAAAGCCGCCTCTAATGTGATCATATATCGCTTACTCTACAATGCCCCCAGGGACGGTAGCGAATATGCGCGCCTGCAGCTCCTGCAG
>CAKZOA010000233.1 GCA_937132035.1 uncultured Desulfobulbaceae bacterium
GTAGTGGGTGATACCGGGACCTCGAGAAAGTCAGCGGGACCGTTCATGGTGTCCATGTACTGGTGGAGCACACGCCACATATGACCGCATTCGCCGCCTATGATATACTTGACGCCGAGTCTTTCGGCCTCGGCATACATCTTGGCGTTGAGCTTCTTCATCGATTCATTGGAAGTGAACAGGCCGAAGTTACCGCCCTCTGAAGCGTAGGTCGACCAGGTATAGTCCAGACCGATGGCTTCGAAAAGGATCATGTAGCCCATGGCGGTGTAGAGCCCGGGTTCGGCGAAAACGTCGGCGGAAGGCGTGATGAAGAGAATTTCGGCGCCCTTGCGGTTGAAAGTGACATTGGGACGGACGCCGGTGAGGTTTTCGACGTCATCGACGAGAAATTCAGCGTTATCCTTGAAAGTATGGGGCTGCAACCCCATATGGTTACCGGTGCGGTTGGAATTGGAAACCGGCTCGAGAATCCAGTTGATGCCGACACCCACCAGATGCAGCAGTTCACGGAGCATCATGGTCACTTCGGCGGTATCGATGCCGTAGGGGCAGAATACCGAACAGCGGCGACACTCGGTGCACTGGTAGGAGTACATGAACCACTCCTTGAGCACACCGGCGGTCATCTCACGATTGCCCAGCATCTGGCCGAGGATCTTGCCACCCAGAGTGAAGTTGTTACGATAGACGGAACGCAGCAGCTCCGCCCGCAGAACCGGCATGTTCTTGGGATCGCCGGTGCCGAGAAAGAAATGGCACTTGTCGGCGCAAGCGCCGCAGCGCACACAGCAATCCATAAAGATTTTCAAGGATCTGAATTTATCAAGACGCTCCTTGAGACCGTTAAGAATAATTTCCTTCCAGTTTTCCTGGAGCTTCCAGTCATCATCCTCCGGCGACCAGTCGCGGGCATTGGGAAAATGCAGGCCCTTCTGGCTGTTGAGGTATTCGACTTTATCCTTTTTGGCCGGATAGGCGTAGTTGCCCGGCTTGAACACTACAGGTTTGTTCATCCAGCCCCCGGTCGGAACTGCTCCGGTTGCCAAGGACGGTCCCTGCACTACGCTTTTTGATAATTGTTCTAATTTTGGAACTGCCATCGTAGTTATCCTTATAAGCTAGTATTGGGTCAAGTGATTACTCTTCATCCTTTTTGGGCGGCAACTCTTTTTCCAGCGGAATATCTGCTTCGGCCATGTACTCCCTGAATTCATCCTCATAGGCCAAATAGGAGTGGGGTTTGATTTCAGGGTTCCACGGATTGACGTGACGCCTGGCCCGGCTGTCGTTTCTCATATTCCTGGTCGGGCTGAGAAAAACGCCGCCGAGGTGCATCAGTTTGCTGAAGGGGAAGTAAACAAGCAGGACGCAGACCAGAAAGAGATGAATATAGAATATGGCACCGATTTCAGCGGCGATGACCGGCTGGAAGGTCACCAGCCCCACGGCCAGCTTCTTGATCGTGACAATGTCGATATCGGTACGGAGAAAATACCGCATGAGAATACCGCTTACGGCGATAGCGAAGATCAGCACCAGCGGGAAGAAATCATTGACCAGCGAGATATAACGGACATTGGCATTCCAGAGACGGCGGCCAAAAAGATAACAGACGGCGACTACCAGCAAAACGTCGGTCATGTACCAGGTCGGCGCTCCCACCTGGAAAAGGCCGTCGCCGAACTCCATCCAGGAAATCCACTCCGGCACCGGGTTGAGAAACAGGCGCATATGCCGGATGACTATCACCAGAAAGGAATAGTGAAAAATCAGACCGAACAGCCACAGCCATTTGTATGACTCGTAGGTGATTTTCGGTCCATCTTGAATTACCGCCTTGGTATTGCGGAACAGCGATCTGAAGGTCAGTACTTCCAGGGCCATCCGGGCAATGACTTCGCTTGTGGTGTGCGGAGCCTCAAGCTTGTTCTGCTTGATGAAATCGAGCGATTTTGCCTGACCGCAGGTGGTTTGGATGGGAAAGGGAACCGGAGACTTGGCCCATCTGACGATAGTGTAGACAAAGCCACCCAGAAAGATCAACAATGCCAGATATGGCAATGCTACACCAAACAGGTACGGCATTCCCGGAATCTGGGAACCTAGCCCTGCAATCACTACCAACCCTATGACTGCCAGGAATGAGAAGGCGTGCTTCATTTCTTACCTCGCTTCAAATTGAAATATTTGTTTTAGGCAACCGGAGGCAGAGACCCGCTCGCTGACACCCCGCCCGGCGGCCGGTTAATGGCTCTAGATCTTTCCAATCGTTTTCTGCTCTTTCTCGCGCAGCAGGGAAGACGGGCATTTGCTGTCCGTATATATGTTTCTTCCCGATCGCATCTCCTCCATTCTGACGGAGTAAAGCCTTTCACGACACTGCATGTATATATCGAAGGCGGCAAGAACCGCCATATCAACGGCGAACTCGAAATCATACAGCTCCGCCACCAGATGACCGCGCTCCTTGTCCGCCGCCAGAATATCACGGGTGATATGTTTGACGGCATGCAGAGGCGAGACCGCCTGCGACGGGGCAAATTCCTGGACCGCCCTGATGCTCATGAGTTTTTCGATGGGAGCGACAAAACTTTCCGACTCGGCGTTTTTGGCAAGAAGGACAAAAAGCGCATCCAGCGACTCCCTGGTCACACCACCGATGGGATTGGCGAATGCGTCCTTCTCCTTGCGAAAGAACTTGTCAGAGGCGTAGGTCGACAGCGTATAATCCACCCATTGTCCGACGATTTTTTTTCTGTAATTCCTAAAAGCTTCAGCCAGATCCATCACTTGATAACCCATGTTAGACAATGGAATCACTCAAAATCAACGACATATCGACAATGAATGGCCATTCACAAAGAAGCATTTTTAGCATCTTTCCCTGGGATTTTCAAGCACAATCTTCTCCGCAGCGGCTGTGCAAAATGTGCTGTTGCGCGCCGAGAGGGCCTGTCCTTGCAACCATTACCCTCAGGCCAGATCTTTTTCCAGGATGTCCTCAAGTGTGCGTATCGACTCGTTGATGTAGGGATCCTCCCGCAGCTCCTCAAGCCACTTCTGCTTGTCATCCATCGGGCCTTGGCTTTCCTCTGGAGTGTCGAAATTGTCGATCTGTTCTTCCTGGTATTTCCGGTAATGGGCGCCTACTTTGTCACGGGCCTCGTTCGAGGCGTTCCGCTCTTTTTTCATGTCAGCAAGCTTCAGGGAGATACGCGTCTTTTCTATGCGCTCTTTGGATTTGAGCGCCTCTTCGGCGATAATCTGTAGCCCCTCTTCATGTTCGAGCCTCTTTGCACTTTGGGATCTGAGAATCTCTACGTCGGAGTCGCTTATGCCATAGGAAAAATATGGTACCGGAGACACCTTGTCCCAGGGCAGTGAATAATCGAGGTACTGCTCGCCGGTCTTGAGATGGTCATAAAGACTTGGCAGGACGATATCCGGTTCTACCCCGCGGTACTGCGTTGAGCCGCCATTTATTCTGTAAAATTTTTGTATTGTTACCTTGAGGGCGCCGAGATCGTCATATCGCTGCAGATTAAGCAGAGGTATGTTGTCGTTCATGTCGATGATGGTCTGCACCGTACCCTTGCCATGGGTATGCTTACCGCCGATAATCACCGCCCGACCGTAATCCTGCAGAGCGGCGGCCAGGATCTCCGATGCCGAAGCCGAAAAGAGATTGACCAGTACCACCAGAGGTCCGTTGTATACAAATTCCTCGTCCTCGTCGTTGAGGACCTTGCGGGTGCCGAAAGAATTCTTCACCTGCACCACCGGTCCCGACTTCAAAAACAAGCCGGTAATGTCGACGGCATCAACCAGCGAGCCGCCACCATTGTCGCGCAGGTCGAGAATAACACCCTCAACGCCTTTCTTTTTTAGATCGAGGACAGCCTTACGGGTGTCGTCAGTTGAATTTCTGGCGATGCCGCCGTTACGGGTGGTCTCGAAGTCCCTGTAGAAGGAGGGAACCATAATATAGCCATACTCTGTGCCGTCTTCGGCGTGCAGGATGCTGCTCTTGACGAAGGTCTCTTCGATCTGGACCATATCGCGGGTGATGGGGATGACAAGGGTCGTTCCGTCGGGTTTTTTAACGGTGAGCTGCACCTCGGTGCCCTTGGGGCCACGGATAAGACGTACCGCCTCCCGCAACCGCATGTCCGTGACCTCCACCGGATCCGTATCCTTTTCGGCGACGGCGAGGATAATATCCTCGGCTCCAAGCCTGCCCTCCTTGGCGGATGCGCTGCCGGGGATGATTCGAACCACTTTGATGTAGCCGCCTTCCTCGCGCAACAGGGCACCGATGCCTTCAAGACTGCCGCGCATATGGATGTCAAAATCCTCCTTCTTGGCCGGCGGCATGTAGTTGGTGTGCGGGTCGAAGGCTCTGGTGACGGCGTTGTAGAAACGATCGAAATGATCCTGCAGGGTCTCCTGTTTGAGCCGGGTGAAAAAATCGCTGTTGCGACTGATGACTTTTTCTTCGGCCTCCAGCCAGAGGTCCTTGTCTGCCTTCTTTTCCTCGGTGTTCTTCTGCTCTTCTAGCAGGTCGAGATAACGCGAGATCACCTGCACCTTGAGAATCTTTCGCCAGCGCTGCCGGAGCTCTTCGAGGCTGCCAACATAATCGAGCTTTTCGGGATCGGTCTCGTAGTACTCCTCTTTACCGGTATCGAAATCGCCGGCAATTATTTCAGCGACAATCTCTTCGACCTGGGCGATACGCTGGGAGAGAATCCTGGCTCCCACCTCCGGCAGCACCGTACTGCCACCTTTGAGATTGTCATCTATTTTCAGGGTGTACTGACGCAGTCTCTCCACATCCTCCTGCAAAAGAAAACGCTTCTGGTAGTCAAGTTGCTGCAGGTAGAGATCGAACGCCGCCCGTGCCAGGCTGTCGTTCACCTCTTTGTCGCTAAAGTGGATGGACGGCAGCTGCTTGTAGAGCATGTAGCCGATAAGGTCGTTCCGTTCCTCGTCGATCTCCACCTTGTCGATAGCCAGAGCCGGTAAAGTGGAGACGAACAGGTACAGCAGGAGAACAATTGCAAATCGTTTAATAGTAGTCATGACACGTTGAAAAGAGTAGGTATATCGCTGTTGAAGCGTTTACGCTTACCGTAAACGCCGCAGTCACCAAAAAGAGATAACAGAAGCGCAACACAAATACCATGACAAATACACATTCACCAGAAAATCCGACACGATTATTTGACCAGTTACGGCCGCTCCTCCTCTCCTGGGGGTGTCCGTCACCTCTTACACTTTCTGCCGCAACTGCCAGCGTCAACGACATTGTCAAACTGTGGTATTCCGCTGATGGAACTGCTGGGAAATCGGACGCCCTGACTGCCAGGCGAAAAGTGACACGTCATCATTTCATTTTTTATCAGCAAATGGTACCGTGACCGAAATCAATATCCTGTGCGAAATCATATTTTTGTGGTTCTGCTTGTGCTGAGGAACCAAGGGAGGAACAGAGGTCATGCCCGACATCCATGCCTACCAACAGCTGGCCAAGGAAATAGAAGACTTCGTCTCCGAGCGTGAGTGGCACAGCTTTCACTCGCCCAAGAACCTCTCCATGGCCTTGTCCGTGGAAGTTGCTGAACTGATGGAAATATTCCAGTGGCTCAGCGCCGACGAGAGTCGCTCCACCGACAAGATAGATCGTGACCATCTGGAAGAGGAAATCGGCGATGTAATGATTTATCTGAGTATGCTATGCGGCACGTTCAACATCGACCCGGTGGAAGCGGCCCTGAAGAAGATGGCCAAGAACAGAACGAAATATCCGGCAGAGCTGGTGCGGGGCAGTGCCGATACATATACGGCCTACAGGCGTAGGAACCGTGAGTGAACTACCGGAACCAAGACCGCCCGCGGAAAAGATCAGCGCTCAAATGAGACGGGAACTGGCGAGCAGGCCTGCCGGTAAGACCTTTAAAAATCGAGGCAGAGAGGGCGCAGAGACTTTTCCATGGGGTCAAGTGAAATATCCAGTTCCACAGCCAGGGAGGCGATATCTTCGAAGGTACAGTTGATGGAGCTCGAGCGTACTCCGCCTTTTACGTCGTCAATTTCCCGCTCCAGAAAGCTGAGCAGCCACACAGCAAGCTCACTCTTCACCATATCTGTCGACAGCGCCTGGCGCTGACAGAATCGTTTATACCTCCGCCAGTTGCTGATAGTCCGCAGCACACCGCGATAGCTGGTCTCATCCCGGTTGGCCGGAGTAATGTCTCGAAAAATGATCTCCCGGTAGCGCCTGCTGGCGGCATGGTGAAGCCTGGCGAGATCCGCTGGTGTCAGCTCGATCCCGGGACCGTCGCCGTCTTCCGTGAGATAATAGATGGAGGAATGCAGGGCGATTTCGGGAATCTCACCCGAGTGACGCACGTGGTACCACTCATCCTCGAGCAGATCCTCACGAGGCATCGTCATCACCGTCTTCGAGCTTGAATATATTGCGCAGGTTGTAGACCTTCTTTTCATTGCTGCGTTCGCAGTCATCGTTCTTGAGATACTGTAGCGGGTCGTGCAGTACCTTGGCGGCAATGGAGCGGGTCATCTTCTCCAGTCTTTTTCGTTCCTTGGCGCTGATCTCGGGCATCTTGGCACAGGTCCGCTCCAGCTCCTTCCGACAGATGGCATCAATCTTGCCGCGCATGGCCCGAATGGTAGGCGTAATAGCCATGCCTTCGCGCCACTGTTGAAATTTGAGGGTTTCCTCGTCGACAATGCCAACGGCCTTAACCGCCTCCTTCTCTCTTTCCGATCTATTCATCTCGACAACGCTGGTCAGATCATCGATGTCGTAGAGGAAAACGTTTTCCAGCTCGATCAGCTTCGGATCGAGATCGCGGGGAACAGCGATGTCGATTAAAAAAAGCGGCCGGTTTCTCCGCTGGCGCATGACGGCTTTAACCTCATCCCTGTGCAGGACAAGATCGGTGGCTCCAGTGGAGCTTATGATGATATCGACATGTTCGAGCTGGCTTTGCAGTTCATGCAGGGAGACGGCCCTGCCCCCGAGTCTCTTGCTGAGAGCGGCAGCCCGCGACAGTGTCCGGTTGGCCACCATCACCTCTGCCGCCCCCTGGCCAACGAGGTGCTCGGCCGCCAGTTCCGCCATTTCGCCGGCACCGATGAGCAGTACCTTTTTGCCGTCGAGGCTGCCGAATATCTTCTTGGCCAGCTGCACCGCCGCATAGCTGATGGAAACTGCCGATGAACCGATGCCGGTATCGCTGCGCACCCTTTTGGCAACGGAAAATGCCTTATGCAGCAGTTTATTGAGCAGAGCGCCGGTGCAGCCCAAACCGGCGGCGTGGCGATAGGCCTCCTTGATCTGGCCGAGGATCTGCGCCTCTCCAACTATCATCGAATCGAGGCTGGAGGCCACCATGAAAAGGTGGTGGACGGCCTCTTCGTCATAATAGGTATAGAGGTAGTCGC
>CAKZOA010000234.1 GCA_937132035.1 uncultured Desulfobulbaceae bacterium
AAGAAAATTGTGGCCCTGAGTCGAAAATACTCCCCGCAATGTCTGATTCATATACCTATGAATCGCCTTTAGAGACGTCAGGACCTGGCAGTCCGTCTTGGTCCCTGCTGTGTCCGCTGTTTGCTGCGTGCGGCATAGAATTTACGCGCGTTTTTACCGGCGGAAGATGGTGGTGTGCGCCGGTACTTGACCTCCCACCTTTTGGTCAGCAGGATTTCCCGCGGGCTCTGTTCGCGCCTCTTCTTTTTCAGTTCCTTCTGGGCACGGACAATCAGTTTTTCGGCACTGCTCTTCAAGGTAGGTGTTTCCTGCCGGGCGGCAGTGGCCTCCCGGACAACCTGCTTAAATTCTTTCTGGGCCAAATAGAACCTGCTTCTCTCAAGATGAATCCAGCCTTTATGATCATATTTCAGAGCGGCGTCATAATCGCTTTCAGCCATCTCCATGTTACCGATATTACTATAGTTCCTAGCCCTGAACATATGCAGCCGGCTTTTCTCGGCCGGATTTTTTGCCAAGGCTATTTCACTGGTCAGTTGTTCAATCACAGCAGAGTCGGCCTGAACACAGTCGGCGGTCAGCGAACTCAGAAAGACCATACAACAGATGATACACCAGCAGATACCCTTCGCAGTAGTATTCATATTCATGTTAGGAAGTGGTTGAAGAAAGCGGGGTTCACGTATTTCCCGGTAGCACTGCAAGCGTGTTTGCCACCGTGCACCGTGGGCTGTCGACGTCATCCTCCGAACCTACCAAACAGCTGCCCCTTTTTCAAGGGCAATTGTCTGCAGGCCGGCGGCTGTTGACTCAAAGACAAACGAACAGAAGCAGCCAGGCACACCCTCAGACGCCTGTCGGAGAAAAAAGTACACATCGCCGACACACTTCTAGGATTCCGCTTCCATCAGGGCTATGGCCGTGTCAAGCATGCGGTTGGAGTATCCCCATTCATTGTCGAACCAGGCTATCACCGTCACCAACCGCTGGCGTGCAACCAATGTCTGGCTGCCGTCGATAACCGCCGAGCTTGGATTATGATTGAAGTCGCAGGAAACCAGAGGCAGTTCGGTATACTCAAGTATCCCCGCCAACACTCCATTGGCCTTTTCCTTAATAAGGCCGTTCACGGCGCTCCGGCTTGCTTTTTCGGTGACGTTGACATTGAGCTGCATAAGAGAGACGTTGGTGGTCGGCACTCTCAGAGAGACCGCCTCAAAACAACCGTTCAAATGGGGAAAAAGGCGTTCGACCCCCCGGGCAAGGCCGGTACTGACCGGTATTATCGACGTACTCGAACTCCTGCTCTTGCGGAGATCGGGATTGTGATAGGCGTCGATGACCGGCTGATCGTTCATCGACGAATGGACTATGGTGATATGCCCCTGCTCGATTCCGAAATGGTTGTCGAGCAGGTCGATGATATGCGCGGAGCAGTTCGTCGTACAACTGGCATTGGAGATGATGGTATGCGCTTTTCTGAGGATATGCTCATTGAAGCCGTAGACGATGGTCGCATCAACCTCGCGGGTGGCCGGTGAGGAAAAGATGACCCTGGAGGCCCCCCGGCCGATATGTCGCTGGGCCGTCGATCGCTCGCAATAGCTGCCGCTGCATTCAAAAACGATATCGACGCCAAGGCTCTTCCAGTCAAGATCGTCGATGTTGCCATGAGAAAAAACAGCGATTTCGTCGCCATTGACCCGCATGCCACCTTCGATCTCTTCTACCGTGCCGGAAAATCTGCCATGTGTTGAATCGAATCTGGTCAGATGGATGAGCGAGGCAAGACTTGAGAGTTCGTTGATAGCGACTATTTGCAGCTTGCGACGAAAAGCGGATTCATACAACGCTCGGAGAATGCACCGGCCTATTCTGCCATATCCGTTTATTGCGATTCTGATACTCATATGATTGACTGGGGAATCCTGGGATGAGGGCAGCGACGAACCCGATTATTTGATCATTTGCGATGATCCCCTCGACAAGGAGTTCTGTGATTGGCTATGCGTGCGTATGCTACTCATAGAAGCGAAGGAGGAGAGCAGGAAATATCGGCTCAAACGAAAGATGATTATTGACATATCTATCATTTTTTTCTCACTTTCCACCCTGTCACGGCCATGATCTTCCTAAAGACAAGCTTTACTGTTGATACCTGATTACCCCTGATACTCAGCCTGGCCGATCATGGGGAGAGAGGGGCGCTCTTTTCACGGGTGTCTGCAGCCTGGACGGCTGCAAACGAGCCCCCGGGGATGTCTTCATGGCGTACCGGGAAAAGAGTATCCCTGTCTCAGACCGAGTTGCTGAGAATA
>CAKZOA010000235.1 GCA_937132035.1 uncultured Desulfobulbaceae bacterium
CCAAGGCCGAAAACGGCGAGCGTGGTATCGAGATGATCAAGGAGAACGGCTTTCATATCGTTCTTCTCGATCTGATGATGCCGGGAATAGACGGCTTCGGCGTGCTTGAATGGATTAAAGAAAACGAGCCGCAGATTCAGGTTATCGTCGTCACCGGTTTTGCCACGGTCTCCAAGGCCGTCAGCGCCATGAAGCAGGGGGCCTTCGACTTCGTCGGCAAACCGTTCACTCCCGATTATATACGAATCGTCGTCGATCGGGCTGTAGAAAAAATCACCCTGCAGACGGAAACGCGCAAACTGCGCCATGAACGCAGTCTCAGCATCGAGGCCATAAAAAACGAGAAGAGCAGACTGAAAACAGTCTTCAGCTGCATGGTGGAGGCATTGATTATCACCGATACCGATGCCGTGGTGGTGCACCACAATCCAGCGGCAATCAAGCTCCTTGAGATCCAGACCGATCCGGTGGTGGGCAAGCCGCTTTCAGCTTCCATCAGCGATACCAACGGCATCAACATGGTCAGGGAAGCCATGGCCAAATCCATCGTCGTCACCCGCGAGTTTGTACCAGGCACCATTTCGCGAAAGTACCTGCGGGCACTGTGCTCGCCCGTCAAAACCGAGGGCGGCAAAATCATAGGCTCCGTCACTACCTTTGAGGACATCTCCACCCACAAGGAGATCGACCGGATGAAATCCGACTTCGTTGCCATGGTGGCCCATGAGCTCAAGTCACCGCTGGCATCGATTGAACAGATGATCTACGCCCTGCAGAGCGACTGCAAACACGAGGCAGCCAGTTCCTGCAATGCCCTCCATTCCCGTATGACCGTCCGCACCAAAGATCTTCTCCGCCTTATCGACAACCTTCTCAATCTCTCCAAACTCGAGAGCGGCACCGTCGTCTTCAACCTCGAACCAATCAAGGGCCACGACATCATCGGCGACATCGTTGAGATTACCGCTCCCCAGGCAGAAGGCAAGAGCATACGACTGCACTACCAGCCCTGCGACCAGGAGTGGTGGTTTAATGTCGATTATGACCATATCCGCACGGCCATAATGAACATCGTCTCCAATGCCGTCAAATACACGCCGGAAGGTGGCGAAGTAGCCATCGACACCACAGTCAATGGCGGTTTGGCCAGCCTCTCGGTCAAGGACTCAGGCATAGGCATCAGCGAAAAGGATCTGCCGCACATTTTCGACAGGTTTTTTCGGGTCAAGGGCAAGGCCACGCGCCACATCACCGGCTCCGGACTCGGTCTTTCCCTGGTCAAGGAAGTAGTAGACGCCCATCAGGGATATATAGAGGTGCAGTCAACCCCTGAAGTCGGAACGACCTTCACCCTGAGTTTCCCGCTGACGGCTCCTGCCCCCGCCACCGGCTAGCCCAAGACTCCATCCATCCAATCGCCATCTTCCAGGTACCTATTCCACCCTGGCCCTCAGCTTTTTTTCAGGGGTATTATTTCAAAACAGGGAATCTGTGCTATACTTTGCTTATGCTTGAAGGGAAGAGGGCTTTTGTGAAAATAGCTGTTGTCTTTCAGCTCTACTACAAGTATTTTCGTGCTATTCTCAACACATGGGCCAGCAAAGCGAGCTTAAAACACTCCGCCGAATTGCAGACGAAGAGCCTGTCTGGTTCTTTCCTTCGGCTGCAACGCCATTCTCCTTCGCAGAGCCGGCCACCGCAACCGTTACATTAACCGAGGCATAGATCATGGACAAAAAGAATTACCAGCAGAAACTCGTCGTCAACGACAGGGAATACAGCTACTACGACATCACCCTTCTTCAGAAAAACAACATAGCCGATATCGAGCGGCTGCCCTTCTCCATACGCATACTGGTGGAAAACCTTCTGCGCAAGATGGATGGCAAGGTAGTCAAAGCTGAAGATCTTCAGGAGATAGCCAACTGGAAGACGAGCTACGAATCGCCTTCGGAAATCCCCTATCATCCCGCCAGGGTTCTCATGCAGGATTTCACAGGTGTACCGGCGGTGGTCGACCTGGCGGCAATGCGCGATGCGGTAAAGGAGCTTGGTGGAGACCCGGCAAAAGTCAACCCTATGGTACCGGTGGAGCTCATTGTCGATCATTCCATCCAGGTCGATTTCTACGGCACCACCAAGAGCCTCACCCAGAATGTCGAAAAAGAATATTCCCGCAACAATGAACGCTATACCCTGCTGAAGTGGGCACAGAAAAGCTTCGACAACTTCAACGTCGTTCCCCCGAACTCCGGCATCTGTCACCAGGTAAACCTCGAACATCTGGGCAGGGTAGTCATTGCCGACGAGGACAATCTGGCCTATCCCGACACCCTGGTGGGACTCGACTCCCACACCCCCATGATCAACGGCATCGGCGTTATGGGCTGGGGCGTCGGCGGCATAGAGGCCGAAGCGGTAATGCTCGGCCAGCCCTACTATATGTCGATTCCCCAGGTGGTCGGCGTCAAGCTCACCGGCAGTCTCCGGGAAGGGATTACGGCCACGGATCTGGTCCTTCGGGTTACGGAGTTGCTGCGTCAAAACAGTGTCGTTGAAAAATTCGTTGAATATTTCGGCTCCGGAGTATCCAGTCTCTCCATACCGGACCGGGCCACCATAGCCAACATGACACCTGAATACGGCGCTACGCTTGGCTTCTTCCCCATAGACGACAAAACCATAAACTATCTTCGCCTGACAGGCAGAAAGGACAAGGCAGCCCTGACGGAGGCCTATGCCAAGGCCAATAGACTCTTTCTCACCGACAACGAAAAGGCCGAGTACAGCAAAATCGTCGAACTCGACCTCTCTTCCGTCACCCCCTCGCTGGCCGGCCCGGCCCGCCCCCAGGATCGAATCGATCTCTCCCGGATCAAAGACAGCTTCGAGGAGATCCTCGGTTGCGAATATGACAGGGACACCGAACAGAAAAACATTTCCAATTTTCATCAGGAATCGGGCTCGCAGACCACCCGTCCCCGCAGCTGTACTCCGGCGCAGAAACGGCTTTTGACCCTCGACCTCGACGGTGAGAAGATAAGTCTTGGAGACGGTAGCGTCGTTGTCGCCGCCATCACCTCCTGTACCAACACCTCCAACCCCCATGTGCTTTTAGGCGCAGGCCTTATGGCCAAAAAGGCTGTGGAATTGGGTCTCAAGGTGCCGCCCTATGTCAAGACCAGTTTTGCACCGGGATCGAAAGTGGTCCCCAATTATCTGTTTGATGCGGGACTGACCCCCTACTACGAAGCCCTGGGGTTTCACCTGGCCGCCTACGGCTGCACGACCTGTATCGGCAACAGCGGCCCCCTCAAACCCGAGATCGAAGGTCTTATCAAGGAACACGATCTCAATGTCGCCTCTGTCCTTTCTGGCAACCGAAATTTCGAAGCCCGTATACACCAGCGCATCAAATCGAACTTTCTGGCCTCGCCGATGCTGGTCGTGGCCTTTGCCCTGGCGGGCCGGATTGACATAGATCTCACCAGCAGCCCCCTGGGCCATACCCCCAATGGAGAACCGGTGTATTTGAAGGATCTTTGGCCAGCCAACAAGGACATAGACGAACTGGTAGCCAAGGTAGTCACTCCGGAGGGCTACGACACTGTCTATTCAAGTATCTTCGAAGGCGATGAGTTCTGGAAGGCGCTGCAGGTAAACGAGTCGACGACATACGTCTGGGACCCGAAATCCACCTATATCAAGCGTCCGCCCTATTTCGAGGGTTTCAATCTTGAGGTGGAAAAAATTGACAACATTGCAAAATCACGACCCTTGCTGCTCCTTGGTGATTCGGTAACCACCGACCATATCTCCCCGGCCGGTTCCATCCCCGAGGAATACCCGGCGGGCAAATATCTCATCGACCAGGGCGTCAAACCGGAACACTTCAACTCCTATGGTTCGCGACGCGGCAACCACGAGGTGATGATGCGCGGTACCTTCGGCAATATCCGCATTAAAAACAAAATGGTCGAGCCCAAGGAGGGGAGTTTCACCATCAAAAAGCCTGAAAACAAGGAAATGTTCATCTACGATGCGGCCATCGAATACGCCACAGAGAAAACATCGCTCATCGTTCTCGGCGGCACCGAATACGGCACGGGTTCATCGCGCGACTGGGCGGCCAAAGGCACCAACCTTCTCGGCATCAAGGCGGTTCTCGCCCGCTCCTATGAGCGCATACACCGCAACAATCTTGTGGGTATGGGGATACTGCCCCTGATCTTCAAGGAAGGCGACAGTTTCGAAAAATATGAAATTACCGGCGACGAATTTTTCAGTATCGAGGGGCTTCAGAAAATGAAGCCGCAACAGGAACTCGTTGTACATGTGGTCAAAAAAGACGGGACTGATTTCACCTTTCAGGTCAACTCAAGGCTCGATACCGATATCGATGTCGCCTACTACGAGCACGGGGGCATTCTCCCCTATGTCCTGCGGAAAATCATGAGCGAGTAGCACCATATTCTTTCTTGAAAGAGAAAAACCGGCAGTGCCGATCTCAGGCCTGCCGGTTTTTTTCCGATTACCCTTCAAACGCAGCCTACCCAATTCCAGAGAGACAGGCTACACCTTCTTTTTTCCGACACATATCACTTGCCGCTGAATTCCGGATAGTGTTTCTCGACGCAACCCGGACATATACTATGGGTAAGATCGGCTTCGGAATGCTCAAAAAGATAGGCTTCGAGCTGATTCCAGAAACCTTTATCGTCCCTGATTTTCTTGCAGTGCGAGCAGATGGGGATTATTCCTTTGAGGGTCTTTATTTCCTTCGAGGCCTTTTGCAGATCCTCGATCAAGTGTTGCTTTTCCGCCAGGGCAGAGTGCAGTCGGGTAATATTGAAGGCGATCCAGACCACCATGCGCGCCTGTCCCTCAATTTGCTTGACCGGGGAAATGTGGGCTTCGAACCACTGCTTTCCGGCGGGCCCCGGCAGTTTTTCCGATCCTGCAACGTCACTTGCCGCCAGCGAGTATACATAGGTGCGCAGGCTATCACTCACCAGAGCCTTGTTAATCTGATCGACGAAGGCATCGGCCATATTCTTTTCAATTACATCATGAATATATTTTCCGACAAGATGGGTGCCGTCATGATAAAGATTGCGATCAGAGCCGCCAATAATCTGCAGGTAGCGTCCCTCTTCATCGAAGACGAAAAATGGTTCGGGAACGGCGGAGAATATGGCTCTCTCGATTCTGCTCTCCAGTTTGTTGCAGTTGGTCACATCAAGCATCCTCGCAGTTATTTCTTCCTTGATCGAATCTGTCCGCGTAGGATGGTTATCCTAGAGTATATCTCAGCAAAACACAAATGTATTTCCGTCTACCCTGGAAACGCAAAGTATCGGATTCCTGCAAGACCACAGGGCATCGCACCCGGATAGCTGGAGCCAGCGCAGCTGCAGGTGGTCCGAGAGAGGTATTGACGATACCCGGGTATTTCATCTGGTAAGAAGACGATATATTTCAGTCAGGCGTGAAGGCAGCTGGTCGATGTTCTTCACATAGGTGTAATTGCCCCGGCCGAACAAATGTTCGAGGTAGTCATGGGATTCCTGATCGATGGTTATGCAGTAGGGGTGGATTCCCCTGCCCCGGGCCTCGGCCAGGGCTTTGCGGGTATCTTCGATGGCATACCGGCCTTTGTAGGCATCGTAGTCCTCCGGCTTGCCGTCGGAGAGGATCAGCAACAGCCGGCTCTTGCTCTCAATCATATTGAAATGATGAATCATATGACGTATGGGCGGTCCCATTCTCGTATACTCCTTCGGTGAGATGGCGGCGATTCTCGCCTTCACCTCGCTATTATAGCGCTCGGTTATGTCTTTGATGCCGTATACCTCCGAGCGCATCCGCCGCATTCCCGAGAAACCATAGATGCCGTAACAGTCTCCGACCGACTCCATGGCCTCGCAGAGCAGGACCAGCGCTTCCTTGATGGCGGTTCCGACCCATCCCTCGGTCGAGTTGGACATATCCACCAGGAATAACGTAGAAATACTGCGCTCATCCCGCAGGAGCCGGACAAAGAGCTTCTCCGAGGGCGGAAGCCCGGCGCGTTGGTCACCCAGAGAGTCGATAACCGCGTCCAGGTCGAGGTCGTCGCCGTGCCTTCGTCGCCTCGCAAATCGTTCCTGGGTACGCATCATCTCGAATTGCCGACGGATTTTCATGAGAATTCCGCGGTGTTTGTCCAGTGTCCGGTCAACGAAATCGGCCCTGACCCCTTTCAAGGTCCGCTGGCGCAGAGCGCACCAATTTTTTCTGTAGCCGTGGCGGCGATAGTCCCACTCATCATAGGGCACAAACTTCTCCGAAGAACCGGAGTCACTGTTATCTGCCCCTTCACCGGCTGTCTTTCCCCTGCCGGCCAGACCGAAGGCTGCGGAAACATAGCTCTCGGGAAGCCTGCCAAGATCCGCCTCGATGCTGTTTATCAGCGAACAGATATCATCGGGAAGCTCGATGGCGCTGTTGTTAATTGAAATATTGGCCCGAGGTGCTACCTCATCATAATTGTCGTCGGTCGGCGATACCATGATTTTGGCACTGTCCGCCTGATTCTCCCCGGCACCTGCAGCTGTTTGCTCCTCATCGGCAAGCAGGTGTTTTTTGCGAATGAAATCGGCAAGTGAAGTGGCGAATTTCTTCTTGTTTTCAGTGATCCTTCTGTCGGTGATTTTTTCCGATTCGGCAAAGTTGAAGTGATCCATCAAGGGGGTGAAGCAGAACTTTTCTTCCCCGGGAATGCCAAGATCCTGGGCACGGGCATCAAGCCGGGACAGCATGTCGCCGGCGGAGAACGGTTCCCGACACTCTTGCAGCATTTCCAGGAGACTGTGATTTTTCTGCCTGCTGTCCTCAAAGACGACTATGGATTCGAACAGCTCTGCCAGACTGCCATCGTCATCTGAGTTCTGCCGGCGGCGCAGCACGCAGAGCTTGCGGCGGATGTCCCGCGTCTTTCGGATGAGTCCACCGTATTCACGCCGCAGGAGAGCAAAAGCCCGGTAGAGCTCCATCATCTCATAGAGTATATGGGCTCTTCCGCTCTTCTCAAAGGTGTGAAAGAAGGCCTCGGCCCTTGAGCCCTGGTTCACTGTCTCGCCCATTACACCAGTGCCATCCCCTCCCCACAGACGGCGGTGGTTTAAACTGCCGAGCCGGATGAAACTGGCCTGCAGGGCGATAAACAGCCTGTAGCAGAGGAGGTTTCTGCCGCTGCCGGCAAATAGTGTGATCTGCTCGGGAAGATATATGGTTTCGGTGTCCGTATAGGTGGCATCGGAGAGCTGCAGACTGAGTGACAGGCCGCTCATCGCCCTGGCAAAGGAACTCAAACGCCCGTAGTGATCATGCAGAGCAACCGCCGCTGTATCGATGTCCTCGTCAAGCCGCCCCGGATCTGTATGGGTCATATACGCCCTGGCCTTCTTCAGTCCTCCTTCTTCGTAGCTTTGGAGGATCCGCCGCAGCCATTCCGCCAGCATATTCCGGTCGAGTTCGCCGGCATTTTTCGCTCCCTCCTTGAGAAAGGAGAAAGAGAGGCTGTGGCTGATGGGCCAGACAGTGGGTATCGCCTGAAGAAGCAGATCCTGCTGGTCTTCGCTGAGTTCTTCAAGATCGGTCAAAGCATCTTCAATATCCCATTCATTGGGCTGGGAGGGATGGACATACCTGTGAAACTCTTTATGTAACTCTTTATAGTGCATGTATCTTCCAGGTCTGATATCAAGGCAGGACGCAGTTCTACAGGACCGCCTCCACCATGTCCTCTATGGATTGTATCAGTTCGACGTCATCGGTGAGGCTCTGGGTGATCCCGGCCATGCAGGCGGCCTGAGGGTCGATACCGGACTTGATCAGCTGCGCGGTCTGGATCAGCAGACGGGTTGAAGCGCCCTCCGCCAGGCCCGAGTCCTTGAGATTACGGGTCAAATGACCAATCTTTACAAGCTTTTCTGCCAAACCGGCATCGATACCGGCTTCGGCAGCGACTATCTCTTCTTCCAGAGCTTTGGTCGGATAGTCAAAGGCCATGGAGACAAAGCGCTGCCGGGTGGAGATCTTCAGATCCTTGACGACGCTCTGGTAGCCGGGGTTGTAGGAGACGGCAAGCATAAAGGATGGCGGCGCTGTCAGTATTTCTCCCCTTTTTTCGATGGGCAGCTGCCGGCGATCATCGCCTAACGGGTGAATGACCACTGTTGTGTCCTTTCGCGCTTCGACAATTTCATCGAGATAGCATATAGCGCCGTGTCTGACTGCCAGAGTCAGGGGTCCGTCGATCCAGACTGCTTCGTTGCCTTTGACCAAATAGCGGCCGACGAGGTCGGATGTGGAAAGATCGTCGTGGCAGGAGACGGTGATAATCGGCAACTTCAGCTTCCAGGCCAGATATTGCATAAATCTGGTCTTGCCGCAGCCAGTGGGCCCCTTGAGCAGAAGAGGCAGCTCATTTTCATAGGCGGTGACGGCAATATCTATTTCATTACTCTGGGCAACGTAAAAAGGTTCTTCAGTGATTATATGCTCTTCTATCCGTTCAGTCATTTTCCGGGTCATTGCAGCTTCCCTTTCGATAATTGCTTTTCCGGTTACTCCGCGGCAGCGTACTGCAGAAAGGACAACCAGCGAGAGTTTTACGAAAACTATATGACACTCACGCTCACTGGCAAGGCTGTAGCGGACGCTTTTAGTCGCACATTGCCGGCGGGCGGCGTGCATGGCAGAGCTTCGTGGCTCACGGAGATCGAGCGCTCCAGCGTTGTTCGGTTGTATCATTGCAGGAATGAGATGGAACAGCAGCGCTACAGGCGCTGGGGAGAAAACTGCGCAGTACTTGCAGACAACCATAGCCATACCTCAAGAGGGAAGGCTGAGACAATACGGTCGCCTTTCACCAGGATTGCGTATAGCGGCGGAACAGCTCCATAATCCTCCTGGTTACCGGCCCAGGTTCTGCGGCATGAAAGTCTTCATCGATTCCGACCACCGGCACGACCTCTTTATTCGAGGAAGTAAGGAAGAACTCCGTATAGCGGTCAATGCTGTCACGCCTGATTTCAGCGCACTCGACGCTATATTCCTCAGCGGCCAGGCGCATGACCACATCCCGGGTGATTCCCGGCAGGATGTCTATTGCCGGTGTCAGGATCTGCTCACCGGATACGGCAAAAAGATTTGAGGTCGTTCCTTCAAGCATCTGCCCATGCTCATTGACATAAATGGACTCCACCGCCCCCTGCTGCCGGGCTTTTCTCAAGGCGACAATCGCCGGAATGTAGCTGGTACTCTTGGATCCGGGTATATAACGGTTCACCTTCGCGGTGATGATTTTTACGCCATCCGTGTACCAATCGCTGGGAAAAGGTTTCATTTCCGCCACCATGATGATAAGGCGCGGGTCGCTGCCGGGGGTGATGGAGTCGATGCTGTCTCCACCGGTAATGAGAAGTCTCACGGTAGCCTCGGCAAAGGTGTTTTTCCGCAATAGCTCAAGCACCTTCTCTTCCATGTATTCGAGTGACCAGGGGCAATCAAGATGCAGAAGCGCCGCCGACTTCTGCAGGCGCTGCAGATGCTCATGCAGGTGAAAAGGAGTGCCGTCATAGGTGCGAAGATAATCAAAGACCGCATATCCCCGCAGTATAGCCATATCACTCAGAGGCAGCGCTGCCTGCGTGGAATCAACAAATTCTCCATCGATATAATAGACCGCCATTGTCTTGCACCAGAGTTGAAATGTGATAGTATATTAAAGCCTTCCCCCCTCTCTACTACAGGAAGCCAGCCAGAGCTGCAACAAGAATCTGCTATTCCCTGCGCCCGCCTTCGCCGGTTAAATATCCGGCACGATACCGGGCCTTGACAAGGCTCACGGCGGAAGTGTATGCTTCCATGACATCAGAGGTTCACGCTTACGACCACGGACGAAACATTTCCCACATATTCGAAGACAAACTGCAATATCACTCAGAGTGACAGTTTGAAAATACAATTCAGACGTGCACTATCATTTTTACTCACACCATTGGAGGAATTTCATGGGATCAATCAAGGGCACCAAGACCGAGCAGAACCTTCTCAAGGCGTTTGCCGGAGAATCGCAGGCACGGAACAGATATACCTACGCCGCTTCCGTCGCCAAAAAAGAGGGATATGAACAGATTTCCGCCATCTTCCTGGAGACGGCCGAGAACGAGAAAGAGCATGCCAAACGCTTTTTTAAATTCCTCGAAGGCGGGGATGCGGAAATTACCGCCACCTACCCGGCGGGCTTCATCGGCAACACCATGGAGAATCTGAAAATGGCCGCCGCCGGCGAAAACGAGGAACACAGTAAGCTCTATCCGGAGTTCGCCCAGGTTGCCGAAGTGGAAGGTTTCCCGGAAGTGACCGCCGCCTTCGCCATGATCTCCAGGGTCGAGGAGGAACACGAGGCCAGGTATAACACACTCATTGCCAATCTCGAGAACGGTGAAGTTTTCAAAAAAAGTGAGACGGTACGCTGGAAATGCAGAAACTGCGGGTATGTCCACGAGGCCGAAGAAGCTCCCGAACTCTGTCCGGCATGCATCCATGAGCAAAAATACTTTGAAATCAAAGAGACAAACTACTGATTGAACCTCACCCCCACAACGACACCCACGGCAGAGGAGCGATGTTTTCCGCTCCTTTGCCGGTTCCAGCCCCAGCCATTGTATTCTAGGGACCCTTAAGATTAACTGAGTTCATCCTTCAATTCATTGAATTTGCAGGTCAAAACCAGCGCGTCATCTTCTATGACCGTTTTTACCTTATACGGCAGCGACTTGAAAAGCTTGATCATGGCCTTGTTGCCCGGCACCGTATAGGCCATAAGTCCGGAGATGCCGTTGCTCCTTGCCGCCTCGGCCAGCTTCTTAAGAAAGATAGTGCCCAGCCCCTTTCCCTGATACTCCTCGCTCATGGAAAAGGCCACTTCGGCCATATTGCTCTCAACCACCAGCAGATATTCGCCGACGCCGATGACCTCGTCGAAACCGATCTCGCCGACCACGCCGATAAGCGTCAGGTCCTTGATGTAATCGATGTGCGACTTGTTCTCGAGATCGGAGCGATTGAAGCTCTGTTTGTCATGGAAAAAGCGTGACAGGACGTCCTTCTTGTTGAGCTTGTAGTAATGCTCCTGAATTCTCCTCTCATCGACCGGCTTTGCCGGTCTTATGGTAATTTTCTTTTCATCGCGAACTATCTGGTCCTCGAGTCCCACCGGATAGACGGCTCTGACGGCCTCTCCGAGACTTCTCTCTTTACCGATCATGCCCATTTCCTTGGCGACACTCAGCAGTTCGTCGCGGAAATCCGGGTGGGCGATGGTGATCATCGCCATAACCCTCTCCTGCATACTCTTACCAAAAAGATTGGCTATACCGTACTCGGTGGCCACCCAGTGGACATCGCCGCGCGGCACCACCACCGGAACGCCTTCGGTTATGGGGATTATGGTACTTTTCTTGCCGTCCGAAGTGGTGGAGGGGAGAAAGATAATGGATCTTCCCCCCTTCGAACGGCGGGCTCCCCGGACAAAATCGGGTATGCCGCTGACTCCGGCGTACAGCGTCTGGGCGGCTGCCTCTGCCGTCACCTGGCCCATAAGGTCGATCGAGCGGGCCACATTCATGGAAACCATGCGGTTGTGCTGGCCGATGATGAAGGGGTCGTTGACATAATCCGAGGGATAAAACTCTATGCCGGGGTTGTCGTGCAGGAATTCATAGAGATTGGCGGTCCCCACCGCCGCCGAGGCCACCAGTTTACCTTCGTTGTATCCTTTTTTGCGATTAGTTATGATCCCCTTGGCATACAAATGCATGACATCGACGGTGAGATATTGGGAATGGAGGCCCAAGTCGTTTTTATTTATCAGTGCCTGTACCGTTGCCTGGGAGGCCGCATCAAGCCCAACCTGCAGCGTTGAGCCGTCCTCGATGAGACGGGAAATATTTTTGCCTATCTGTACGGCTACTTCCGACTGCTCCTGTTGTTCAATTACCAGCAGCTCTTCATCGTGCTCGACGACGATATCCACATCGTTGACATGGATAAAGCTGTGGCCCATGATCCGGGGCATTCTCGAATTCACCTGCACGATAACGTAGTCGGCCGATTCCGCCGCCGCCTGGGTGACATCGACGGAGACACCGAGGCTCATCCAGCCGAAGTCATCCGGCGGCGAAACCTGGATAAGAGCGACATTGATGGGCATTTTTCTGCTTTTAAACAACAGGGGCACATCGGACATGTTCATCGGCGTTATGAAGCGTTTGTTGCGGGCCAGGGTGTCGATGCTTGCCGATCCCAGATAGATATTGCGTATATTCAGACTGGAATCATGGGTTTTGTTGGCGATTTCTGTAAGAGGTGCAGACTCCATGCTCATCATCCTGACAATTTCCAATCCGGAAAAATAGACGGCATTGTCCGCCAGGCAGCGTACAAGTTTCTGAGGTTCGCCGCAGGCGGAGCCGATAAAGACTCTCTGTCCCTGACGAATCTTTTTAATCGCCTTCTCGGGGCTGCATCTTTTTTCAACATAGGCATCGGCCCAATACGACATAGCTACCATCTGCTCTCCTTGATCGGTTGGAATACGGCAAAGACCTGTATTCAAGAGGGTATCGGATATATCCTGCGGCGCCATCGGCTACAGAAAAGCCAGAGTATCCCAGCCGCTGCTCAGTGGGTGTAACGTTCTGAATCGGGATTTTCACAAGCGGGCAGCGCCCCCTGTTCTCAGCGGTGATGGCTAATTTTAGCACACTCACATCCGCTGGAAGTAGGATTTTTTATTTTTTCTTCTTTTTGAATGTTTTACACTGTTGACAGGGTTGGCTGTACTGCCGCCTCTTTTTGGAAGCAAAGAGTTGTCTTTGTTTTTGTATGATGCTACATTCCTGGTGGTCGGCACAATGATTTAATCCAACCGAAAGAGCCTCCCTTTGATGGCAGTCGATGGTCACGGACCGCTTGCCGCGGTT
>CAKZOA010000236.1 GCA_937132035.1 uncultured Desulfobulbaceae bacterium
GAATGCGGACGGCACGGCGGACGTGCTCTGGCGCGACGCCTCGCACACCCGCATGAAAAGCCGCCATCGCCGCCGTACCGGTCAAGGACACCCTCAAGCGCGGCGACGGAGACGATCGTATAACCGCCACCATTGACCGAAACGGGCTCTGGCAGGCGCAAACGCCACAGGCCGCACGCCTTCCCCTGCTGCGCCGTGCCTTTGCCGTCGCAGGCACAGGCGACGTCACCGACGAGGCTATGCTTCTGGAAAACGCCGGTATCCCCGTCACCCTGGTAATGGGCGCGGAGAGCAACATCAAGATAACCCGGCAGGAGGATCTGAGTATGGCCGAAAAACTGCTCATACAGGCAGGTTCCACCCCCCTGCGCGTCGGCCATGGATTCGACGCACACCGCTTCGCCCCAGAGCGCAGACTGGTGCTCGGCGGCGTCGAGATAGACCACCATCGAGGCCTGGCAGGCCATTCCGATGCCGACGTGGTCACCCACGCCGTCTGCGACGCCATCCTCGGCGCCCTCGGCCTGGGCGACATCGGCAGACACTTTCCCGATTCCGCAGACGAATACAAAGATATCTCCTCCATCCTGCTGCTCGAACGGGTCAGCGAAACCATGCGAGGTGCGGGCTTTGTCGTCGGCAACATCGACGTCACTGTCGTCTGCCAGCATCCGAAGCTGGCCCCCGGCATCGACGACATGCGGCGTACCCTGGCCCGGGCCTGCGGTGCCGATTCGTCACAACTCAACGTCAAAGCCACCACCACTGAAAAAATGGGGTATACCGGCAGAGAAGAGGGCATCAGCTGCCATGCAGTCGCCCTGCTCACCGCTGCACTCTCCAGGTGATAACAGCTATGCAGATAAACACAGAACGACTGGCCGGCTATTTTACCGAACTCTGCGTCATCGAAAGCCCCTCGGGCAAGGAAGGCCGGGTGGCTGACTATTTGCGCCGGCGTTTTACCGAACTTGGCGTGGACGCCATCGACACCGACGACAGCATGGAAGCCACCGGCTCGGAAACCGGCAATATAATCGTCCGTCTGGCAGGAGACCAAACGGTCGGGGAACCGGTTTTTTTCGCCTGCCACATGGACACGGTCGGCCCCACCGAAGGTGGCATCAAGGTCGTCCGCCAGGCCGACCGCTTTACCAGCGGCGGCGAAACCGTCCTTGGCGCCGACGACAAATCCGGCATCGCCCCGCTACTGGAGCTGGTCGCAATCCTCAAAGAAAACGGCCTGCGCCACTCTCCCATGGAGCTGGTATTCACTACCTGCGAGGAGATCGGTCTGCGGGGCGCCAAGGCCATGGCGCCGGACTTCATATCCGCGCCCTACGGCTATGCCCTGGACTCCACCAGCAAGGGCAGCATTATTACCGGGGCGCCGGCTGCCAACCGTATCAAGGTCCAGGTACGGGGTCAGGCCGCCCACTCCGGTCTTGCCCCGGAAGCCGGCACCAACGCCCTGGCGGTGGCCGCCCGGGCCATTGACCGACTTACCCTGGGCAGACTCGATGGCATTTCCACGGCCAACTTCGGCCTTATCTCCGGCGGCACAGCCATCAATATCATCCCCGAGACCATCGACATCGAGGGCGAGGTGCGCAGCCACTCGCAGGGCTTGCTCGAACGACACAGCCGCGAGATCGAACGCGTCTTCACCATCGTTGCCGACAACTGGCCGCACAGCGCCGGCAGGCCTCCTTCGGTCACCGTCAGCATCGAGGAAGAGTTTCCGCTGATGCGCCTTGAAGACGATGAACCTGTTCTCAGACGCATAGCACAAAGCGCCGGTGCCGCCGGCTTCCCCCTGACCTTCGACATCGCCGGCGGCGGCAGCGACGCCAATATCTTCTGCAGCCATGGCCGGCCGACGGCCATCATCCCCACAGGCATGTCCAATGTGCACTCAACGCAGGAGTATGTCGACCTGGCCGATATGGCCAGGCTGACGGAACTGTTGCTGGCCATGGTCACATCCTGATATCGCCATTTGGAGCATCGCCCTCCAGCAGATCATCTCAGCTCGTCAAATATTCGGGCTGGAATCGGCACAATTCTTTCTTGTTGAATTTATGACCGAACTAGTATAAAAATTGCGGACTGGTAGCAGTAGAGGCACAAAGAGTACCATCTTTGTGCCTTTCTCATTTTTCCCACCGGAAATATTCCCTTTCCAGGCAGCACATTTCAAGGATGCTCAATGGTACACCATTCAGACTACGACGACAGATCCGACTATCCCGGCCATGAATGCGGCGTCTGCGGAATTTTTGGCCATGATGATTCGGCAAAGCTCACCTATTTCGGACTCTACGCCCTGCAGCACCGGGGGCAGGAGAGCGCAGGCATCGTCAGCTCCGACGGCGAGACGGTCAATTCCTACAAAAACATGGGTCTGGTGCCCGAAGTCTTTTCCGAAGAGATACTGGAGCAACTGCCCGGCCATCTTTCCATAGGCCACGTCCGCTACTCCACCACCGGTGCCTCCAACATCGTCAACGCCCAGCCGCTCATGGTCAACCACAAGGGTACGACGCTGGCCGTCGCCCACAACGGCAATCTGGTAAACTCCGTTGAACTGCGGCGGGATCTGGAGGAGAAAGGTTCGATTTTCCAAACGACCATGGACAGTGAAATCGTTCTGCACCTGATGGCCCGCACTGCCCATCTGGGGCTGGAAAAGGCCCTGTGGGAGTCGTTTTCCTCCCTCCTGGGCGCCTACTCCCTGCTGCTTATGACCGAAGATACCATGGTAGCCGTACGCGACCCCAACGGCTTCCGGCCGCTGTGCCTGGGCAAGCTCAATAACGGCGGCTGGGTGGTCGCCTCGGAAACCTGCGCTCTCGACCTGATCGAGGCCGAATACGTTCGAGACATCAAACCCGGCGAAGTCCTCATTATAACCAGCGAGGGCATGCTCTCCATTTTTCCCTGGCCGAAACAGGAAACCAGCTTCTGCATTTTCGAGCAGGTCTACTTCGC
>CAKZOA010000237.1 GCA_937132035.1 uncultured Desulfobulbaceae bacterium
TTGGCAGCATACTTTCTTTTCAGCTTCGGAGGCATCCACTATGTGGAACCTGCTCATCACCGTCAACAAAAAGCTCACCTACGCCATTCCAGCAATGATGGTCGCCGGATTCATCTTCGGCATAATCGTCGACCCATCAACGGCCGGGTGGCTCAAAAACCTCATCATCCCCCTGACTTTCCTTATGGTCTACCCGATGATGGTCACCTTGAACATACAGCACCTCAAACAGGGAATGGACCTGCGGCTGCAGTCAACCACCCAGCTCATCAATTTCGGCGTTATTCCCTTTATCGCCTTTTTCCTCGGTAAAATGTTCTTTGCCGATCAACCCTATATGGCCCTTGGTCTGCTGCTGGCATCACTTTTGCCCACCAGCGGCATGACCATCTCCTGGACAGGCTTTGCCAGGGGCAATATGGGAGCAGCCATCAACATGACGGTCATTGGCCTCACCCTGGGTTCGCTGGCCACCCCCTTATATGTCAAATGGCTTCTCGGAGCCCATGTCGAGGTCAACCTGATCAAAGTCTTCCAGCAGATCGTCTATATCGTCTTCCTGCCCATGGCCGCAGGCTATTTTACCCGGCGGCAACTGCTGAAAAAATATGGCATGAAGTCCTTCAAGGAAAAGATCGCCCCGCGCTTCCCGGCGCTTTCCACAGTCGGGGTGCTGGGCATCGTCTTTGTGGCCATGGCCCTGAAGGCCGACACCATTATCGGCAGGCCGGCAATGCTGCTCGTCATTTTCATTCCTCTGTTGCTGCTCTATGGCATCAATTTCGCTTTCTCTACCCTGATAGGCAGGAGATTCTTCATCCGCGGCGACGGCATCGCCCTGGTCTACGGTACGGTCATGCGCAATCTCAGCATCGCTTTGGCTATTGCCATAAATGGTTTCGGGGAGGCGGGCGCCGACGCCGCCCTGGTTATCGCCCTGGCCTATATTATCCAGGTGCAGTCGGCGGCATGGTATGTCAAATTTACGGACAAGATCTTCGGCCTGCTGCCGGAAAAAGCGTGACGGTCTCTTTATCCGCATCGTCTTGCCAAAGAGGCAAAATTTGGTTCTTCCTAATTGAGCGTACTTATGCCTCAAGGTGGTAGGAGACGGAAGATTCCAAAATTTGTTTTGACTCATCCAATATTACGGGTATATGTTATTAACTGAACATCTCATCGCTCGCTGAGGCTGATCAAGCCTGAGCCTGCGACACCGCATCAAATATGATACCCAAGGAGGGAATATGCAAGCTGGAGAAAAACTCGTCGTCGTTGGATGCAGCGGGGCCGGCGGACCGATGGCCATGATGGCAAAAAAGCTTATGCCCGAAATCGATATTACCGTTTTCCGCAAGGAAGAGCATTTTATTGTCAGGTGAGCCTTGCCGCATGTGGTAGCCGGTCTGGCTACCGAGCAATCCATCGTCATCCCCGATAAAATGCTCAGTGATGCGGCTATTGCCGTCCATCATCAGGAGGTAAGCACCATTGACCCTGAGAGCAAACAGGTCAAAACCTCTGCTGGCCAAAGCTACAGCTACGACAAGCTGTTTCTCGCCATGGGTTCAAGCCCCTTTATCCCACCGATAGAAGGGCGTGATCTTGAAGGGGTCGTCACCCTGCGCGATCTTGTCGATGCCACGGCCATAAAAAAGAGGCTCGCTTCCGGGGGGAAACAGATCGTCTTTATCGGCGCCGGCTTCATCAGTATGGAAATAGCCGCGCTTTTAGCCGAACAGGGAGGTGATGCCACCAGGATTACCGTTGTCGAACTGATGGACAGGGTACTTCCCCTGATGCTCGACGGTGATATGGCCGAAGGCGTGCAGCGGTATTTGGCCGACGAAAAAATCAACTTCATCACCGGCGACAAAGTCGAAAAAATCATCGGCCAAAACGGCAAAGTAAAGGGCGTGCTGCTGGCCTCGGGCAGAAAGATAGAAGCCGATCTGGTCTTCCTCAACATCGGCGTCCGGCCCAACCTGGAACTGGCCCGAGACATCGGCCTTGAAATGGGGGATTACGGCATCAAGGTAAACGGCTACCAGGAAACCTCAGCCCCGGATATTCTGGCTGGCGGCGACTGTGTGCAAAAATACAGCTTCATTACCGGCAAACCCACAGCAGGCCAGTTGCGCGGGCCCGCTGTCGTCCAGGGAAGGCTTGCCGCCAAGCGCCTTGCCGGCTTCGATATCTCTTTTCCCGGTGTTCTCGACGCCGGTGGCTGCAAGATGCTCGATATGACGGTGACCGCGACCGGCCTCACGGAAACACGGGCCCGGGAAGAGGGCTTTGAAACGGTGAGCGCCATTGTCGACTCCCGCAGCAAGCACGGCATGATAGCCGGCATGGCGCCGTGGCGGCTCAAGCTTGTTTTCGACAAAAACAACCACCGCCTGCTCGGTGGTCAGATCGTCAGCCGGGACATTGCCCCGGCCAGGGAAATAGATGCTGTTTCCGCCTTTATCTTCGGCAAAAAAACCATCGCCGAATTGACGACATTCACCTCGGCATGCAACCCCGATATTTCCTCGGAACCAAGTGCGGAACCGATCACCATCGCCGCCGAACAGGCCCTGCAGAAGGCAACAAAATCCTGAAGACAGAGGGAAGAGCGGTCCGGGCACCGGTTGCGCCCGGCCGCCTGTTCAATTCTCTACGGAGAAATGGCCGGACAGCGCGTGTCGACACCTCCGTGATCCGTTGGGGAACTTCCCACAGTGAGAAATACCCCGACTTTTCAACAGGAGCTCAAGGTCGAACAAACTGTTGGTATTGCCCTCTTATCCTCTGTAGGGCATAAAAAAACCTTTTACCCGCCGAATCGAGACATCTGGTTCCGGGGGATGAGCAGCAGCTTGCCGGCAAGCTGCATATCCTTATCGCCGAAGCTCAGGCAACGCCTGCGGACCTCATTGAGCACCAACGCAGCATATGTCTGCCCCCAGAACCAGTCGGTGAGCGCCAGGCCGTCCGTGGTTTGTCCCGGCTGCGCAGCAAGGGCTTCGAGGTAGATTGCTTTCAGGTCTTCCGCTCCCAGGCGCAGGCGGTCGGAGAGGCTTTTTCCATCGCTCTCCGCTTCAGCCGTCTTTCCCGCTATAAAACTGCAGAACATCTCGCCTATTGCATCGGCGCTCATATCGCTGATGCCGGAAGTGGAGCGATCGTTTTTTTCCAGCGCCAGACGATGCCAGCTTTGCATCTGCGAGAATTCCTTGCGAAAATTCAAACAGAGTTCGTCGATGCTGCCTTTTTCAGGCGGCGGCGGAGAAAAATTGACCGGACAGGCGATCTGGGCCTGCGGCCCCTCGATTTCGCCGGCATCTTCGGGATAATCCTCAAGAACGGGTCCTGTCTGGTATTTCAGCAGCCCCAATGCCTGTTTGAGCACATCCCTCTGAAAATCAGCATCATTGGGGTTGCCAAAAGGTCGGCCAAGGGGGAAGCTCACCCAGAGCGCCCGTGGCGGTTTGATGATTTCCGTGTGTTCACGGATAAGACTGATCTGTGTCGTGGCAATATTTTCAGACTCTAAGAAATGCCCCAGCCCGCCCACGGCGCGCGTACAATTGGGTCAGACCGGGATAAGAAGTACGACCTCCACTCCTTCCTGTTTCAAAATTGCTGCCAATTGCTTTGCCTCCTCCTCCATGTGCTCCGGAGCCGTCGCCCCCATGAAAGAGTAATGATAGCGGGCGACACCGCCGATAAAGCCTTCATCCGCCAGCTCTTTCAGCCTGTCGATGGGCAGCACCATATTGAGATCCTGTTGGAATCCGCTGCGGTCGTAATTGGTCGAGATATGACTCATGACCAGATCGTTTGCGGCGATATCCGAGGGAATCAAACGGTAGCCGCTCTCACCTACGCCGAAAGGCTTGTCGGAACGACGATGCAGTCCGGCCGTGGAAAGAAGCGCAACCCTGGCCTCCGAAAGAGTGATTCCTGCAACAAAGGGTGTCGACTCGTAGGTTGGGCAGGGAAGATTGAGCAGGTGTTCCCTTTCTGTTTTTTCAAATTCTGCAAGACGAACCATCTATTTCCTCCTGTGCGATTCTGTTTTTTCCCTGGCGAAAATCTCGGTTATGCCCCCTGAACCGGCATGCGGGCGGCCGGAGAGCCCGCCAGTGCCGGATTACCGATCATCCTGCCTCGGCAATGGCGGCTCCAAGCTCGGTGAGTGCCGATATTTCCACCGTCGGCGTAAACTCCCATGGATCAAAGACCGCCGCCGCAGAGCGTTTCACCCAGGCGCTGTTGAGGCCTGCTGAAAGAGCACCAATCACATCGAACGAATTGCCGGAGACCAGCCAGGCTGCCTTGGCCGTCGCCGATGAGCGGCGCAGAAAATGCGCATAAACGGCAGGGTTTGGTTTGAAGCTCTTTATCTCATCGGTGCTCACCACATCCTGGAAAAAGCCGAGGAGGCCGGCGTTCTCCAAAAGAACAGTCAGATCTGCTGCCGGGCCATTGGAAAAGGCGAAAAGACCATACCCCGCCTCCTGAAGAGGAGGAAGCGCCTCCACGGCATCGGCAAAGGGCGGCAGTTTTGTATATGCTGCCATGAGGTCCTTTTTGCCCTCCGCCGGTATATCAATTCCCACGACTCGACAGGTATATTCCAGGGCCTCACGGGTACACACGGTAAAGGAACGATAATTTTGCATCAAAGCCCGGCGAAAGGAATATTCCAGCTGTTTATCCCTCCAGATACCGGCAAACTCGTCAGCCCTCTCCCCTGCATATCTTTGCAGTGCCGAGGCTATGCCTGCTGTATCTATGAGGGTGCCATAGACATCAAAACCCAGGATGACTGTCATGTGTGCCCCCTTGACCTTTCTTTGGAAGGTGCTCAATTTTGCACCTGGAATTGCTCTGCGACCATTTCGTATCTCTCAGCTTACCTTAAACTGCCGTCTTTATAATAGCTATTATCTCAATTGTTCATTTTTTTTCCGCAGCGCCGATATTTCATACGAAGTCGGTTGCTCGTCGATGCGCCGTTTTCAACGTCACTGATTTCTGGTATACCTAGCGAAGAAAAAGCAACTCTTTTATGGGAAAATCGACACAGGCATGGACTACGACGGCAACTGGCAGGAACGCTATAAGGAAATGGTGGGTACCGCCAAAAAGGCGCTTGGCCGGGTGCGTTCCGGCAACCGGGTCTTCATCGGCACCGGCTGCGGCGAGCCCACCGAACTGGTCAAGGCGCTGACTGCCCGGGCCTCAGAGCTGGCCGATGTCGAAATCGTGCAGCTCTTCACCAAGGGCGATGCCCTCTACGCCCAGAAAAGCCACGCCGGCAGCTTCACCGTCAACTCCTTTTTCATCGGCCAGAACGTTCAGGCCATGATTCAGGAGGGGCTGGGAAGCTATACGCCGATTCTGCTCTCCAACGTCCCCCATCTCTTCTATTCCGGCCAGCTGCCCCTCGATGTCGTCCTCATCCAGGTGACACCGCCCAACGTCAATGGCAAGGTCAGTCTGGGCATTTCGGTGGACATCGTCAAAAGCGCAGTGGAAAATGGTTCGCTGATTATTGCCCAGGTCAATCCTCAGATGGTCTGGACCATGGGTGACAGCATGGTAGACGTCTACGACCTCGACATCCTGGTGCCGGCCGACATACCGCTCATAGAACGCCGTGACGAGACACTGCCCGAGATCAGCCATACCATCGGCAAAAATGTCGCCGCTCTGATCCCCGACGGCGCCACCATTCAGTTCGGTCTCGGTCGCACGCCGGGATTCGGGCGCATACCCTACGCCGCCATCCCCTATCTCAAAGAGAAAAAAAATCTCGGTATCCACTGCGAAATGATCACCGACTCCATCATCGAACTGGTGGAATCAGGGGTGGCCACCGGTGCTCGAAAAACCATGGACCGGGGTAAAATCGTCACCAGCTTCTGCATGGGTACGAAAAAGCTCTACCGGTATGTCGATTCCAATCCGCTGTTCTGCTTCCGGCCGACGGAGTATGTCAACGACCCTTCCATTATCAGCCAGCAGGCAAAGATGGTGGCCATCAATGTCGGCCAGGAGATCGATCTCACCGGCCAGGTCTGCACCGACCTTGTCGACGGAAAATTCTATTCCGGCATAGGCGGCCTGGTCGACTTCAACCGCGGCGCGGCACGTTCGCGTAACGGCAAGACCATCATCGTCATCCCTTCCACAAGCATCGACTCCAAACGCTCGCGCCTCGTTGTCCGACTCAGTCCCGGCGCCGGCGTCACCATTACCCGCGGCACTATCCACTACGTCGTCACCGAATACGGTGTAGCCTATCTCTACGGCAAGTCGGTACAGGAACGTGTCATGGCCCTGATCTCCATCGCCCACCCCAAATACCGCGAACAACTTTTCAAGGCCGCCGTCGAGGCCCATTACATCCGTCCGGAAATGGCCGATG
>CAKZOA010000238.1 GCA_937132035.1 uncultured Desulfobulbaceae bacterium
GAATTCGGGTGCTCCAATGACAATTCCAACCAGAACATTCTACGGACAAGCCGCAGATGTTCGCGTTCGCTGCTGAAATCTCCATTGACAAAGTTAACATGTATGTTAACATGCAGCTATGAGAGAAATTTTATTTTATGAAACAAAAATAGGTAATTCACCGGTAATTGAGTTTCTGGAGGATTTACCACCAAAGGAAGCTCAAAAAGCTGCTTGGGTTCTTAAATTAGTGGAGGAGTTGCCAACAATCCCATCTAAATACTTCAAAAAGTTGGTAAACACACAAGACCTTTGGGAAGTCAGAATTGCAAGTGGAAACAATATTTATCGCATATTGGGTTTTTTTGAAGGAGAGAAGCTCATTGTTCTAAATCATGCGTTCCAAAAAAAGAAACAGAAAACGCCTAAACAAGCCATTAAATTAGCGGAGCAACGCAAGAGAGAATATTTAAGTAGAGGAAATGTAAAATGAAAAACTTAAAAGCATATATTTCCGAAAAAAAAGCTCGTGACCCTATTTTTGCAGAGAACTTTGATGCAGGATACCAAGAATTTAAAATTGGAGTAGTTCTTAAAATAGCTAGAGAAGAAGCAGGACTCACACAAGAACAATTGGCAAAAAAACTCAATACTAAAAAAACAGCAATTTCTCGCATTGAAAATCATGCGGAAGATATAAAATTATCCACCCTTGAAAAATTTGCGCAAGCATTAGGTAAAAAACTCACAATAAATGTAACATAAGAATTCAGCGAACCAAGCGCCCACAAGGACCCGCAAACAGAGCGGGCCTGTGAGCTCAACGTGCATACAGCACCCATTTTGTATGAATGAAATCGAGACTAAATCAGGATTGGCGTCAACCCCCGGATATCGCTACGCAAGACTGACAGGTAATCAACTATATGTTGCTGGTCAGGTCCCCCAAGATACTTCCGGAGCTATTGTAGAAGTCGACGATCCTTACACTCAAGCCGCACAATGCCTGGCAAATCTCAAAACATTGATGTCATGCTACGATTTTAATTCAACAGATATACAGCACCTTACTATCTATGTAGTAGGGCCTCGCAATAATCTCACTACAGCTTGGAAAGCAGTCCTGGAAGAGTTTTCAAATGATGTCCCTCCAGCAACTTTAATTGGCGTGTCGATACTTGGCCATGAAGGGCAGCTGGTGGAGATTGATGCAACGGTCGTTAAAAATGCAGATGAGATTTGATTTCACTCTTTTTCAGGGACCTCTCCATCTGACGCCGGTGCGTTTCTCCGTTTGTGCCCTGCCAGATCACATAGACCGAGAGCATGACGATGAGAACCAGGATGAAGAGAAAAATATAGATCATGACCGGCATGAGGATTTTCACCGGCACTGTATTCGGCAGGAAAAACCTGAACGACGTAGTGTTCGCCATCCTTATCCTTGCTCCTCTCTTTGAAAAATTAGCAGATGCCAGAACCTCCTCGAACCGGAAAAATCACCATAACCACCCGAAACGGCGCACGTAGTGTAACATCCTGAGAAGACACCTGCTACTGCTGTCATCAGAGAGCACAAGCGGGTTAGGCTGGAGGTTGATTTCGTTCTTACCAAAAAGCGAGCGGCTGTCATTTACAAGGTAGCGGTCCGATAGCAGTTTCGATGCTAGGGGACGACGGATTCCGCCTAGCATCGCCAGCCCCCACAGGATCATGAGTTCGGGGAGCAGAGAAGAGCCCCGATATCAACCAGACCGCCAGGTTTTCCGGTGAAAATTATTGAGTATTCACGGTACTCCCGGGATAAGTGGGAAAAATAGTAAAATCCATTGCCAAAAACGACTGAAAAACGATAGGCTGACGATATCAAGGGTTTTCCCGTAAAAAATATTTTGCGGAGATGGTCGAAAAAAATTAGAGAGGAATCCATGACACTCCCAAAACTTGTTGGCATCAATCATGTGGCACTGGAAGTTGGCGATATCGAAGAGGCGCTCACCTTCTACTCCTCTATTTTTCAGTTTGAACTGCGAGGCAAAACCGACACTATGGCGTTTATCGATATGGGTGATCAGTTTCTCGCTCTTTCCGAATCAGACGGGACATCCGAGGACAATCACCGCCACTTCGGCCTGGTAGTAGATGACAAGGATCGAGTTCGAAAAAATCTCGAGCAAAACCAGGTGGCAATCCTTTCCGGTCCCTTCCTTGATTTTAAAGATCCCTGGGGCAACCGGATTCAGGTGGTAGACTACCGGGATATCCAGTTCACCAAAACCAGGAAAGTCCTTAAAGCCATGGGCCTGGATGAGCTGAAAAAATCTGAAAAAGCCCTGCAGGAGTTGCGGGATAAGAAAATGATCGACTAGGCAGATGACTCAACGCATGAGTAGATCAGGCCTTGCCGCCGCCCTGCTGCCCGCTTTCCTGTTTGCCTTTTTTATTTCCCGCTGGCCCGGGATCGCTCAGGGGCGGGTGGATTCCCTCTCATTGGCCTGGATGCCCAGTCTTGATCTGGCCTTCAGCTTTCGTCTTGATGGCCTGAGTCTGCTGTTTGCCTTGATTATCAGCGGTGTGGGCTTATTCGTCACCCTCTACTCGACGGCCTATATGGCCGAGAACAGGCACCGTCTGCGGTTTTTCCTCTTTCTCCACGCTTTCATGCTCTCCATGCTCGGCCTGGTGCTGGCCGACAATCTGCTGCTGCTTTTTGTCTTCTGGGAAGGTACCACCCTTTTCTCCTATCTGCTGATCGGTTTTGATCACGAATCGAGCCGGGCTCGCGCCAATGCCAGGCAAAGCCTGCTGATCACCGCCGGAGGCGGTCTTGCCCTGCTGCTCGGTATTCTGCTGTTGAAAATTGCCGGAGGGACCTATGTGATCAGCGACTGGCCCATAGGCGACGAGGCGATCAGACACCACGCTCTGTATCCCCTGATTTTAGGCGGTATTCTTCTGGGAGCGATGACCAAATCGGCCCAGTTTCCTTTCCATTTCTGGCTGCCCAATGCCATGAGCGCGCCGACGCCGATCAGTGCCTTTCTTCATGCCGCCACCATGGTAAAAGCCGGCATCTATCTGTTGATGCGCTGCCACCCGCTGCTCGGCGGCACCGCCGCCTGGATGACTGCGCTGGTGGTTATCGGCGGAATCACCGCCATCTGGGGCGCCATCCAGGCCCTCGGCCCTCGCGATCTCAAGAGAGTGCTGGCCTATACCACGCTGATGGCCCTGGGCATCCTCACCATGTTTCTCGGCGGACAGTCGGTCAAGGCGCTCACCGCCGCCGTAACCTTTATGCTGGTGCACGCCCTCTACAAAGCCGCTCTTTTTCTGGCGGTGGGCAGTGTCGACCATCAGACCGGCAGCCGCAGCCTCGACCGGCTCGGCGGTCTGCACCGGACCATGCCTCTTACCGCCCTGGCGGTGGCGGCCGCTGCCTTGTCGATGGCTGGTTTTCCGCTTTTTTTCGGCTTTATAGGTAAGGAAATCATGTATGAAGGGGCTTTGAGCGAAGAGGTTTATCCTGCTTTTGCCACCACAGCGGCCCTGCTGGCCAATGCCCTGATGACAGCGGTGGCGGCCATTGTCCTGCTGACCCCTTTTTCCGGAAAGGCAACCGATACTACCCTGAAGACGAAAGAAGCGCCATGGCCGATGTGGCTCGGCCCCGTCGTCCTGGGCGGACTCGGCATAGTGTTTGGCCTGGTGCCGGAATGGGTTTCCCGTGTCCTCATTGAGCCTGCGGTCTTTGCCTTTCACCCCGCCCGGGAGGAAATCCGTCTGGCCATCTGGCACGGCTTCAGCCTCTCCTTGCTGCTCAGTATGCTGACCCTGGCCCTGGGGGCGACAATATATCTGTTGCGCCGTCATCTCTGCCGCTTTGTCGGCCAAACCCTCGCCCGGCTGCCGCTGCCCGTAGAAAGGATCTACGATATCGCTTTACGGGCTTTTGTCAAAGGGGCGGAAGTTGTCACCGCCCGCGTCCAGAACGGCTCCCTTCACTTTTATCTGGCCGCCATCATCTTCTCCGTTATCCTGGCTGTCGGCCTGCCCTGGCGTGGAAGTATCACCGCGGCCTTCGCCTCACTGTCGGAGACCGGTAATATCACGGCGGTCGCCCTGGTGTTCTTTATTGCCGCCGCAGCAGTGATGGTGGTCACCACGAACAAACGACTGGCGGCCATCGGTGGGCTCAGCGGGGTTGGCGCCGGTGTCGCTCTGCTCTTTCTGCTTCTGGGAGCGCCGGACATTGCCCTGACCCAGCTTCTGGTCGAGACCCTCACTATTATTTTTGTCTCCATCGTTCTGCTGCGCCTGCCGCCGATGGACCAGGCAGGCAAAAGATCGCGACGCAGGCGCGGTTTCGATGCGGCACTCTCCATTGCCCTCGGAGTGCTGATTGCCTCCATGCTTGCGGCCATTGTTCAGACTCCGCTGGACAGGAGCCTAAGCGATTTTTTTGAAAACAACAGCTTTGTGGCCGCCCATGGCCGCAATATCGTCAATGTCATTCTCGTGGACTTCCGCAGCCTCGATACCCTTGGCGAGATCATCGTCGTAGTACTGGCCGCCTGGGCGGCCGTAACGCTGCTGCGGAAACGGGAGGAGCCCTGAATGCAGTCGGTAATTCTGAAAACGGCCACCCGGCTGATGGTCGGCCTTCTTCTCATCTTCGCCTTCTACCTGCTATTGCGCGGGCATCACGAACCGGGCGGCGGCTTTGCCGCAGCGCTGGTGGCCGGTACCGCCTTCGCGCTGTTTGCCATTGCCGAAGGGCCGGCCAAGGTTCGCGCCGCCATCCGTCTGCGGGCAACCACCATAGCCGTCATCGGCGTGAGCGTGGCCGTACTTTCCGGCCTGCCGGCCGTTGCGCTCAACAAGGCCTTTCTTCAGGGCCTCTGGTGGGGAGCAGACGGCCACCCCTTTATCGGCACACCACTTCTTTTTGATATCGGCGTCTTCCTGGCGGTACTCGGAGCCGTTCTCGCTGTTCTGCTGGCCCTGGAGGAGACATAGTCATGGAAACGCTGCTCGCCTGCCTGGTCGGCCTGCTGTTTGCCGCCGCACTCTATCTCATGCTCTCCGGTGTTCTGGTGAAATTCGTCTTCGGACTGACGCTGATGGGCAACGCCATCAACCTGACCATACTCACTGCCGGCAGGCTGACGCACACCCGACCGCCGCTGATAGCCGCCGGTGATTCGGTGCCCTCCGATGCAGTGGCCAATGCACTGCCACAGGCGCTGATTCTCACCGCCATCGTCATCGGCTTTGCCATGGTTATATTTCTGCTGATTCTTCTCTATAGAACCTATGCCTACTCAGGCACCCTGGACAGCGATGAGGGCCCCTTCCTCGAAGAGTGGCGGCCAGATGATTCCTGCCCCGAACCTTTTATGCGGCTGCAGCAGCGGATCGAAACGGCAGACGAGGATCACCGATCATGACTATCGCCTTGATTCTGCCGATTCTGCTGCCGATCCTTATAGCGGTTCTCTCTGTTTTCCTGCGGCGCCAGGCGCGGGCGGCCCATAGCACCGCCCTGGGCGGGGCGATGCTTCATCTTGCCGCCGCCCTCTACCTGTTTTTGAGTGTACTGGATAAAAAGGTTGTGGTGCTGTGGGTCGGCGGTTGGCCCGCCCCCTACGGCATCTGCCTGGTGGCCGATTATCTAAGCAGCGTCATGGTATTGATCACCGCGACAATACATAGTGCCGTAACCATCTATTCAATCAGGGATATAAACCGCGAGATGGTTGGTGCCGGTTTTCACCCCTTGCTGGCCATGCTCACCGGCGCCATCTGCGGCGCCTTTCTCACCGGTGACCTTTTCAATCTCTATGTCTGGTTCGAGGTAATGCTCATGGCCTCCTTTGGCCTGCTGGTCATGGGCCACCGTCCCTGTCAGCTCACGGGGGCGGTGAAATACGTTACCATCAACCTGCTCTCCACCCTGTTTTTTATAACCGCCATCGGCCTGATCTACGGTCTTACCGGCACCCTGAATCTCGCCGATCTGCACGGCAAGGTCCTGCTGGTGGGAGATTCCGCCCTGCTCACCGGAACGGCCATGCTCCTGCTCATAGCCTTTGCCATCAAGGCAGCACTTTTTCCCCTGTTCTTTTGGCTTCCGGCCTCCTATCACACCCTGCCCTTCTCGGTCTCCGCCTATTTTGCCGGCATGCTCAGCAAGGTGGGAATCTACGCTCTCATCCGCCTCTTTACCCTGGTATTTTCCACCGAAGGCGATTTGCCCCATACCGCCTTGATGGTTATCGCCTCTTTGACCATGCTCTTCGGAGTCGTCGGTGCGGCATCCCAGATGGAAATCCGCCGTATACTCTCCTTCCATATCATCAGCCAGGTGGGATATATGGCCCTGGGCCTGGCCCTGCTGACGCCGCTGGCTTTGGCCGGCGCCATCGTCTATCTGATCCATCACATTATCGTCAAGGCCAATCTTTTTTTGATCAGCGGAGTTGTCAGGGAGGTAGGCGGGACGCTGCATCTGCCCAGGATTGGCGGTATCTATTCCAGGTACGGGCTGCTCTCTTTGATCTTTTTTATACCCGCCTTTTCTCTGGCCGGCTTTCCGCCGTTGTCCGGTTTTTGGGCCAAGCTCCTTATCATACAGGCGGCTCTGAGCATCGAGCAGTACGGCTTGGCTCTCTTGGCCGCTGTTGTCGGTCTGCTGACGGTGTTTTCCATGGTCAAGATCTGGTCCGAGGCTTTCTGGAAGGCAGAACCGGCCGAGGAAGACTCGCCGCCCGCCGGCGAACGGCTGTCCCGCTGGATGCTGGCGCCGATCATCGCCCTGGCGGCGACAACCGTGCTCATGGGCCTGTGCATGGAACCGGTCATCCGCTTCGCACTGGTGGCAGCGGAACAGCTTCTCGACCCGCATGAGTACATTAATGCCGTTCTGGGGGGCAACCCATGAGCCTTTTTATCCTCAATATCATCTTTGCCGCTGTCTTCAGCATCCTTTTGGAAAGCGGTACCATCACCTCCTTCTTCGTTGGTTTCCTGCTGGGTTATGCCGCTCTCTGGCTCTCCAAGCCACTCTACAGAGATACCCGCTATTTCCGCAAGCTGCCCAAAACCGTCAACCTCATCTGCTTCTTTCTCCTGGAACTGGTGGTTTCCAATCTCAAGGTTCTCTGGGATATCGTCACTCCCAGCCATATCAATCGTCCGGGAATCATCGGCGTACCGCTATCCGCCCGCTCCGATCTCGAGATTTTCCTTGTCGCCAACCTCATCTCGCTCACTCCCGGTTCACTCAGTGTAGATTTATCCAGGAACCGAAAAATTCTCTATGTCCATATCATGTTTCTCGAAGATCCCGAAAAGTCCAGGCAGTACATAAAAACCGGTCTGGAACGACGGGTACTGGAGGTTATGCGCTCATGACGGGTGAAGGTATATTTTTACACTATTGCGCTCAGGGAGCCATGTTTTTCCTGCTGGCAGGGATGGCGCTGA
>CAKZOA010000239.1 GCA_937132035.1 uncultured Desulfobulbaceae bacterium
GGCATCGGTGAGTCCACCGTTGGACTGCATGAACATCAGCCTCGGCCCCTTGCCCAGCTGGTCGGCAACCTGGTCGACATAGCGCCTGAGGATAGGCGAGAGATAGGCGTCGACGATGGTGGTGTCGCCTCGGGAAATCAGCTTCATCAAAGGGCTTACCCGGCTGCTGATGGAAACCTGGGTAAATCCGATTTTACGGGCAAGCGCCGCCAGCAGTTCTTCGTGAACACCATTACGGTATCCGTGCATTAGAGCGATGGCCACCGAGCGGATACCCTCGTCATAGGCCTGCTGCAGTCCCTTTCTGGCAGTCTTCTCATCCAGGGGGACAAGCAGCCGTCCCTGCGCGTCCAGCCTCTCCTCCACTTCAAGCACTCTTTCATAGAGAAGCTCCGGCAGAACGATATGGCGGTCGAAGAGGCGGGGACGGGTTTGATAGCCGATACGCAGGGCATCGCCGAAGCCCGTGGTGGTAACGAACAGCGTGCGGTCTCCCTTACGCTCGAGCAGGGCATTGGTGGCAACGGTGGTGCCCATCTTGACATTTTCTATGCTCCCCGGCGGGATCTCCTCGCCTCTTTTCAGACCGAGAAGTTCGCGTATACCATGGACGGCGGCGTCGCTGTAGTTTTCCGGATTTTCCGAGAGCAGCTTATGGGTTACCAGGCTGCCGTCGGGCCGTTTGGCAACTACATCGGTGAAGGTCCCGCCCCTGTCTATCCAGATCTGCCACTTTGTCATCACTGCAGCTCCCCCTTTGAAGTGTGCCTCACCAGCTGCAGGCTGGAGGCGGTGTCCGGCACCGGAGAACATGGACCGCTTTTGTTCCGCAACGCCTGCCCTCGCCCATATTCCCGGATTGTTACATTTTGGTAAGGTTCTAAAACATTTTCACAATGTTGATTTTTTATCGACAAAATGTCATTATTGTGACAAGATGTCAATTAACGAGGAAAATGTCAAGAGTAATCGACAGCGCTGATCCGGCTGGCACTGCGCTCTTTCCTCACTATCGGTTACCGCAATACCAGCCGGTAGCAGCGGCGCATTTATAAAACATTTGGAAAGAGATGCTTTTTTCATCTATTATACTACGTGGACAGGCCGGAGTAACAGTACGACCCTTGCCTGCCTTCAGCTGCTCTCCAAATGACCATCGACGTTTTCTGCAGGAGGAATCTACACCAGTCAGTTAAATGGGAGGTGGCTTGCCACCTGAAAAACCAATTCAGCACAGGAGAAGAAACATGAGATCTATCGGACGTAAACTACTGCTTACGCTCACCGGTGTCGCCGGAATCTGCGGCCTGACCGCCCTGGCCTCCGCCGCCACCTGGGATATGCCCACTCCCTACCCCGACAAAACCTTCCATACCGAGAACATCATAGAATTCGCCGCTGATGTTAAAGAGGCGACCGGCGGGGAGCTGACCATCAAAATCCATTCCGCCGGTTCGCTCTTCAAACACCCCGAGATCAAAAACGCCATACGCGGAGGCCAGGTGCCCATCGGTGAATTTTTCCTCTCTCTGCTCTCCAACGAGCAAGCGGTTTTCGGCGCCGACTCCCAACCCTTTCTGGCAACCAATTACGAAGAAGCCAAAAAATTGTGGCAGGCCCAGAAGGATGTTATCACCACGCTTCTTGACAAACAGGGCCTGATGCCACTGTTCTCGGTACCCTGGCCGCCACAGGGGTTGTATACCAAGAAACCCATCAATACCATTGATGATCTCAAGGGCATAAAATTCCGCGCCTACAACGCCACTCTCGAGAAGTTTGCCAACCTCGTCGGTGCGGCTCCGACCCAAGTAGAAGTTCCGGACATCCCACAGGCCTTTGCCACCGGCAGAGTTGAGGCCATGATCACCTCGCCGTCCACCGGCGCCAATTCCAAGGCATGGGACTTCATCGAATACTACACCGATATCAAGGCCTGGCTGCCGAAAAACATCGTCGTCGTCAATACGCGCGCCTTCCGCAAGCTCGACAAAGGCGTCCAGGATGCGGTTCTTGCCGCCGCCAACGACGCCGAAAAGCGCGGCTGGGAGATGAGCATGCAGGAAACCGCTGCCAAGACCGCCATCCTTAAAGAGAACGGTGTCAAGATCATCGAGCCCAGCGATACGCTGATGCAACAGCTCAAGGAAGTGGGTGCAGAAATGCTCGAAGACTGGAAAACCGATGCGGGCGCCGAGGGCAAGCAAATGCTTGAGGGCTACCGCAACTAACACTCGCACGGCTCCGGTGCCTCCGGGCTCGGAATTGTGCCGCTGATACGGAGGAGCAATGAAGGACAGTAACACCCTACTGCGCCGCTGCCTCGACGGTGTGTACCTGGGCAGCGGCTGGCTGGCCGCAGGCTTTATAGCGGCGATCTGCCTGCTGGTCGTCTGTCAGGTCGGCCTCAACCTCCTTGACCGCATCAGCTCGATGCTCACTGGTGAGGCCATTGGCCTCACCATTCCCTCCTATGCCGATTTCACCGGCTTCTTCCTGGCGGCGGCATCCTTTCTCGCTTTGGCCTACACCCTGCGGCAGGGGGGACACATCCGCGTGACTCTGGTTATCTCCCACCTCGGCAGAAGGGCCAGGCATATTTTTGAAATCTGGTGTCTGCTGCTGGCCACCGCCGTCACCGTCTATTTCACCTGGTATACCTTTTCCCTTACCCGCGAATCCTTCGTATACCACGATCTTTCTCCGGGAATGGTGGCGGTGCCCATCTGGATTCCGCAGTCGGCAATGTTTCTGGGGCTGTTGATCCTCTCCATAGCCCTGCTCGACGAGTTGGCTGCGGCCTTACGAGGCCGGACGCCATGCTATGTCGGTGCCGGCGAGAAACTTCTCGAAGACAACAACGAGACGCAAAAGCCGTCAGGAGATTGACCATGCCCGAAGTAACCATGACGCTTTTTCTGCTTCTCTTGCTCTTCGCCCTTCTCGGCAGCGGCATATGGGTGGCCTTTTCCCTGATGACCGTAGGCATGATCGGCATGCTGCTCTTTACCGGGGCACCTCTGGGCGACGTTCTGGCCACCACGGTATGGGGGGGGAGCAACTCGTGGACGCTGGCGGCGTTGCCGCTGTTTATCTGGATGGGCGAGATTCTCTTCCGCTCGCGGCTCTCCGAGGATATGTTCGCCGGACTCTCTCCCTGGCTGACCCACCTGCCCGGCAGACTGCTGCATGTCAACATCCTCGGCTGCGCCCTCTTTGCCGCC
>CAKZOA010000240.1 GCA_937132035.1 uncultured Desulfobulbaceae bacterium
GATGAGCAAAAAGATATTGAGGAGCAGCAGGAAGGTGTATTTACTGGTGATGTAGTGCTGCAGAAAGGCAAAGAGGTGCTGGGGAACCTGTTGGTCGATGAGAAAATTGGTGAAGGCCATGGAGGCGGCGAGGATAACGAGAATACCGCCGAAAAGAACCATTGAAGAGGCCATGATTTTCGGCAGCCTGGCAATGGCGACATCCCTGAGAATAAAGACCTCGACGACAATGACGTAGAGAGCGGAGACGGCGGCGGCTTCGCTTGCGACCAGAAAGCCGCCGTAGATGCCTCCAAGGATTACCACCGGCAGCGGCAGTTCCCAGAGGCATCGCCGTAGCTCGCGGCCTGATACCGGTTCAGTCGGCCTGGCGCTTTTGGCGGGGCTCTTGCGCATGGCATAGATCATGAGAAACACCAGCATAAGCAGTCCGGGCAGAAGACCGGCGAGAAAGAGGTGATCGATGCGGCTTTGAGAAATGACTCCGTAAAGGATAAGAGGCAGGCTTGGCGGAAAGAGCAGGCCGAGGCTGCCGGAAGAGGTGATGAGCCCCATGGAGAACCGGTCCTGGTAGCCGTCGCTCAACAGTGCCGGCAGCAGCAGGCCGCCGAGGGCGAAAATTGTAATACCGCTGGCGCCGGTAAAGGCGGTGAAAATCGCGCAGACAATGAGGCTGATGACTGCCAGTCCGCCAGGCAGCCAGCCGAAAAATGTTTTCGAGAGCAGCAGGATACGTTGCGGTGCATCGGACTCGGAGAGCAGCATGCCGGTGAAGATGAACAGCGGCAAGGAAAGCAGCAGCGGGGTCTCAGCCAGACGTGTCATCTCGATAATGACCACAGAGAAATCTATGCCCACCGAATAAAAGGAGAGGAGTGCGAGAGCGGAAATCACCACAAACAGGGGCGTCCCGGTGAGAGCGAGGCCGAAGAGCAGGAGCTTAAGCGTGTTCATTAAAAGGGTCCTTGGCGGATATCGAAGCACCCGTGGAGTGCGGGGAAAGAGCTGAGATCAGAAACCGCAGGGCCATGGCGGCAAAGGCCAGTGGAAAAACCAGACTCCAGACCCAGGAGGGGAGCAAAAGGAGGGTACCGCCGCCAAATTCCATTTCGCTGAGCAGAAAGAGGCAGGATGCATAGGTGAGTAGGGCGCAGACCACACAACCACTCAACCTGCCCAAAAAGCGCAGCCAGACGCCGTAGCGGACCGGCAGAATGAATTCGGAAATATCAAGAGAAATATGTTTATTTCTGGAAACCGCCAGCACCGCACCGAAAAAACCGCCCCAGACGACGAGATGACGCAGAAGCGGATCAATCCAGATCAGGCCGCTGTCGAAAAAAAGCCGCAGCAAGATCTGCAGACAGGACAGCAGTATCATCACCAGCAGCAGCCCGGCGAGAAAGCCCTCTTCCAGGCGTCGAAGTATGTGCACTATCCGGATGCGCATAAAGGGCTTTTCCAACCTCTTTACCAGCCTACTGTATATCGCCGTCTGTTTGACCGTCCTCTTCGTTCGTCCGGCTGAGCAGGGCAAATGCTTCGCGCGAGAAAGCACTGCCCGTGAGTTCAGCGATGGATTTTTCCCGGGTGGCAGCCAGCCGCTCGTGCGTAGCAGGCTGCGGCTCGACGAAGACGACGCCGTTGTCCTTGAGTACCTGGCGCGATTCGTCATTGGTCCGGCGGGTTTCGCGGTTGAGCGCGGAAAAATGGCTGCCGGCGGCCTCACGTATGATTGCACCATATTCTTCGGGTAGCCGGGAAAAGGCCTTGCTGCTGAAGGCCACGGCACCGTAGGCATAGCCGAAGGGGAAGTCGGCGACATAGCGGGCTTTGGTAAACCACTGCATGACGATGGCGCCGTAGAGCGAAACATAGACGGTGTCGACCAGCCCGGTCTGCAGCGAGGAGAGGACATCGGGGATGGAAAGAGGTATAGGGTTGACGTCGAGGTTTTTGAGAAAAGTGGCCGTCAGAGGATCGCCGGTGGGAATCCAGGATTTTCGCCGACGCAGCTCCTCAATGGAGGAGGTGGGCTCCGTGGACATGGCGTAGGCGAAACCCACTTCCGTCAGGGCAATGAACTCCAGGTCCTTTTCGGCAAATTTTTGGGAGAAAAAGGGGCGCATACGGGCGATGGCGGCATCGACCTGGTCGTAATTGTCAAAATAGCAGGGGATGGCCATGATGTTAAAATCAGGGACCACGGGGGCTATGCCGGTCATGGTAAAGCCGCCACCCTGCAGCTGGCCGGCGCGTATTTTGCGATACATGGCAAGATCATCGCCCATGACCCCGCCCGGGTAGATGCGGATTGTCACCTCGCCACCGGTTTTTTCGTTGACCTCCTCGGCGAAATCACGGAAATGCTCGACCCAGATTGAGCCTTCGGGGGCAAGGGTGGCGAGTTTGAGCAGATGCCTGGCATGCGCAGGCGATGGCTCCTGCAGGAGCATGGTGATGCACAGCAGGATTGTGTGAACTAGAGGGTGAAATCGCAGGTACATGAAAGTCTCCGAAGGCGAATTATGAGAAACAGTCTATTCAGTAAAAAAACCGTCGGCAAGCAGCCGCCTGGCCTTACGTTTGGCTATTTGATTGGCGAGCATGTTCGGCGGATAGGAGCTCAGCGGAAAGTCGAGAACCTCTTCGAGCAGGGCGTTGTGGAGTTGGCGGTTCATGGTGAGACGACCATAGGTCTCGGCATAGATCGTCTGGTATATCAGCATCCGCCGTGACGATATTTCCAGAGCCCGCTGGAAATGATGTCTGCTTCTTCGCGGGTCGCCGCCGAACATCACCGGACGGGAGCCGTAATAGCCGCCAAGAAGGAAGTGGGCGCCGCCCATCTCAACCTCTTCATCGAGTTCAATGATCTTCAGCAGCAGCAGCTCTATTTTGCCCAGCCAGGCCATGGCTGCGGGGGCGCCTTCCTGCTGCTGAACCCAGACGACCAGAGCGAAAGCGGCCCAGAAGAGTTCGCCGGCATCGTCCTCGTCGGCGCGTTGCAGCTTATCCCCGAAGCTCTGAAAGTCGTCGTTGGCGTCAATGGACAGCAGTTCCGCGAGCAGAGAGGTGCCGTAGCGATGGGCCTTGCCGGCCATGGCCTGCACCCTGGCGGCGCTCTTGTCGCATTCGATCATGGCGCCTATGTAGCCGCTGTAGGCCTGGGCGCCGATGGTCAGCATCTCCGGGTCATGAGGATGACCGGCAATCAGTGAATCTATCATCAGCAGATAAGAAGGTGTGCCTTCACAGACCAGTTCGAGGTCGGACTGTTCCTGCATACTGTCCAGAGCCGGTGTTATAAAGGTTTTCGTCAGGGTGCCGGTACAGGAGAAAAGCAAGAAGACTGGGAAGCCCATGGCGATAAGGCGGAGAGCGGTTGTCATTGTCTGGCGCAGCGTCATGGTTTGATCCGTTGTGGGAGTGAGTACCGTATCAATTCTACAATATAGCCGCCACTATAGTAACTGCATTCCTACAACGCAAGCATGACGCCGCGACCGCAGGCTTCGATACGGGCAACGAAGATACCGTCCCCGACTGGTGAATCCATCACAGGTCGTGTGGAGGCCGGTTTCACTATCTCCGGCCGTTTTACCTGTTTAATGGCGACGGGCGAAGAGGAAGAGATATGAGGGTAGTGGGTTCTACATCTCATGATACAGTTCCGGCCACAGGGAATGGTGCGGTATGGATTGCGGGAATATGGTCTGCAGACGCTGCAAGATCGAGGTGCCGGTGGCAGCTGTCAGCAGAGGGATGGCGGCTACACGACCTTGGCCTGTGTCTGCGGAAAATCGTTTTTGCGCAGCAGGGCATCTTTGCGGGTCTGAAATTCATCGACGTAGCTGCGCAGCACGGCTCTGTTTTCCCTGGCAACTTCGTTGAATTCGATTCCGGAGATATGGCGATTGTTGGCTTTAGTGGTGTGGATGGGGAAGCCGGAAACATCGACGAGGTTGTCTTCAATTCCCAGAGTAATGAGCAGTGACCCCTTCATGGGGATTTCCTCGACGGTTTCCATCATAATACCATTGATGCTGACATCCAGGGTGCGTCCCATGGAATACTCGCACTGATTGCCAGCCTCGTCAATGATCAGGAAGTCGAGCAGATGGAGGGCATCGAGACGTAGAAACTTTCGTTTTTCAGCAGGTGTCATTTTTTCTCACTCCGGTGTCAGTCCTTTGGGTTGCCAGGCACGACCTTGCGGCAACCGTTTGATACGTGGTTCTTGTAGAGTTGCCAAGGCACAATAGCCACCATATACAGTAATGATATCACCAATGCCCTTCAGATTTGTAGGAAAAAGTTATATTCCGATGAAATTTTGCCTCCCGGCGACGAACCATTCTAGAAAAAGCTTCTACTTCTGGTATACTGCCCTGTAGACCGTAGTAGTGTAAATTATCCTTTTGAATGAGAGTTTTTCATGCGTATCCTCAAAGTTGTGCTGGTCCTGTCGTTTCTGCTGCTCAATATCGCCGCACTGAAGGCTGAAACTCCGATGCTGCTGGAGGCGATGGCCCGGCACCTTGTCTGTTATCCGCTGGAAACCGTTTCCATGCAGGAACAGAAACTGTCGCTCAAGCGCCGTGATCTCTGCCTTGCGGCGATTTATAACGAAACCGGGGGCGCACCGCTGTGGGTTGGCGAGCATGGGCCGGGGATTCGGGCGGCCGTCATTCTCCACTATCTGAGAAACGCAGACAAAGAGGGTCTGGAGCCCCAGCACTATCAGGTCTCGGAAATTGAGAAAATCTGGATGGAAAGAACGCCGGAGTCTCTGGTGGAACTCGATGCGCTGTTGACCTTCAATGCGGTAAAATACATGCACAACGTTCGCAATGGCGACCTCGGCCCCTATATGGTCAATCCGGATCTTTTTTCAGAGGCCGGTCAGAAGCCTTTTGAGCCGGTGGCAATAGTCGAAGAGATGCTGGCGGCCCAGGACCTGGATCAGTTTTTTACCGAAGCGCCGCCGCAGAACAAACACTATACCGGTCTGAAACGGGCGCTGGCCAAATACCGCACCATCACGCTGCAGGAGCAATGGCAGGTCATAGCCGCCGGCAGAAGTATACGTCCGGACGAGACGGATAGGAGAATACCGCAGATCCGACAGCGTCTGGCGCTGCTGCTTCGTCTGGATCCGGAGAACCCGGAATCCGAAGAATACGATGCCTCTCTGCAGGAGAGATTGCGGTTGTTCCAGGAACTTCACGGTCTCGATACCGATGGCATTATCGGCTCCAGGACGCTGGCCGAACTCAATGTCAGTCCGGCCGAGCGGCTGGGACAGATACAGGTCAACATGGCCCGCTGGCGCTGGCAGGAGCACGACTTCGGCGGTGATTATATCATTGTCAATATTGCCGATTTTCATCTCTACGGCTACAGGGACGGCCTCCTGAGCATCGATCTGCCTGTTATCGTCGGCAAATCCCAGCATCAGACGCCGGTGTTCAGCGATCGTATAAAATATATCGAATTCAATCCCTTCTGGAATATCCCCACGAGCATTGCCGTAAAGGAGGAACTTCCCAAACTGCGGGAAAATCCCTACCACCTGGTCGATAAAAACATCCGTCTTTTTTCCAGCTGGCAGGAGGAGGCCGTCGAACTTGATTCCACCGCCATGGACTGGAGCAGTATCAGCAGGTCGCAGATGGCCCGCTACAAGCTGCGTCAGGATCCGGGACCCAAAAACGCCCTGGGCAGAATGAAATTCGTATTTCCTAATAAGTATTCGGTGTATCTGCATGACACACCTGCCAGGACCCTTTTCAGCGAACAACACCGTTTTTTCAGCCACGGCTGCATCAGGGTCTATACGCCGGAAAAATTGGCGCACTTCATATTACGTGACAACGCTGATGGCTGGAATCAGGATAAGATTTCGGAAACAATAGAAAAAGGAAAGAGGAAGATTGTACTGGTACGACCTCCGCTCGACATTCATCTCACCTATCAGACCGCATGGCTTGACAAAGAGGGACGAATTCATTTTAATAGGGACATTTATGAGCGTGACAAAATGTTATATAAAGCCCTATCGTTAAGATGAAAAGTGAGATTATAAGCGAAAAAGACTTCGAGTATGACAGCAACCGGCCGGGCATGAGCCGGCGTGCTTTCCTGCTGGCCGCAGCTTCGGCGGCGGCAGCCCTGGCAGTGCCGGATCTGGGAATGGCAGCGAAGAGAAAAAGCCTGCCGTTGCGGTTCTATCATACCCATACCGGCGAACGTATGGTCGTCGACTACAGTCCAGGCTCCTATGGCGGCTCGGTGCGGCAAGCGCTGGAGCATTTCCTCAGGGACTTCCGCACCGGCGAAGTGCATCCTCTCGATTGCCGGCTCTTCGATAGTCTCTGCGCCATCCAGCGGTGCTGCAAAGAGTTGGCTCCCTTTGAGATTATCTCCGGATACCGCTCGCCCAAGACCAATGCCAAGCTGCGCAAGAACAGTTCGGGCGTGGCCCGCAAGAGTCTGCACATGCAGGGACGCGCCATCGACATACGGGTAACCGGGCTGTCGACCAAAAAGCTGCGCGACATAGCACTCGATGTTCATCAGGGTGGAGTCGGATACTACCCCAAGTCGAAATTCATTCACATCGACACCGGCCGCAAACGCCACTGGTAACCGCTACTTCCTGTACAGCGCTGTCACCCCCTCGGCTTCATTCTGCACTCGCTGCTTCAGTTCTTCGGGGGCGATGACTTTGGCCATGGCGCCGTATTGAAGCGTTTTCATGATAATTTCCCTGTCGTCGCTCACCGGCAGGTGCAGCAGCACTCCTTCGTCTGTTTCCTCGATTACCTGATCTCTGTGCCAGCGCTGATAGCGGACCAGTTCGGCGGCTGTCGAGATGAAAAGAATGGTGGCCGTGTAGACCACTTCACCCTTGAAGATACCAAAGGCCGAGTTGAGATAACCGTCGAAATTGTCGTCGCTGCTGCGCTTGAAGCTCTCTCTTAGCAGAAGGGCTGAGGTTATACGGGCAATATGGAAAAGGCGTATATCCAGGCGCAGCCGGCAATAGGCCAGCAGGTACCAGCGTCCCTGGTAGCTGATGAGGCGCAGAGGCTCGAGCTCCCTCTGGCTTTGCCGACCCTTGGAGGAGCGGTAATCGACGCTGAGAACCCGTTTTTTCACCGTTGCCTCGATGATGGTCTCGAAGATGACCGGATCTATGGCCTCGACTTCGACCCATTCGCAGTGGATGGCCTCTATCAGCCGCGAATATTCGGGAAAGACCAGCTCGCCCAGCCGCCTCTCAAGAGCCTGGACCTCGGGCAGCGAGCCGAGCCCGGCCTCGTCGGCCATCTTGCTGAGCATGCCGAGAAGAAAGACGATCTTCGGGCTTTTTTCAAAGGGCAGGCCGAAGCCTTCCTCGGTGTAGTAGAAGCCGTTTTTGAGTTGGTCGAAGGCTATGGGCGCAAGCAGCCGGTCGCGCAGATAACTGATATCACGGCGGGCGGTGGCCAGCGATACTTCAAACTGATGCACGAGGCTGGTGGCATTGGGATAGCGATTGTGCGTCAGCTCTTCGTGAAAATGGTAGATGCGTTCGAGAAGACCCATACCCTAGCCTGAAAAATTGACGAATTGCAATGGTCTGTTCGACAAGCAGGCCACTACTGGCAATACGTGCGCATGCCAATCATAATATCCATCGTTCTTTTTTCAATGTACACAGTGAGACCTTCATGCTCCCTCCGAGAACACAACTCTCCAATCGACAGCAATGACTAGACAGCAAGGCAGTGTCCATTTTTCATGAAATGTTTGAACCAGCTCTCATCAGCTATTTAGACTGCCGGCGATGTTTGACTGGGAGTATTTTCAGCTGCTCCCGGTATTTGGCCACGGTACGACGGGCGATTTTGATATCGAATTCGGTGGCGAGCTTCTCGGATATGGCGTTGTCGCTTAGCGGCTTAAGTTTGTCTTCTTCCTGGATCATAGTCTGGATTCGGGAGCGGATGGACTCGGCGGCTATGGAATCGCCGCCCTCGCGGGGGATGGCGGTGGAGAAGAAATATTTGAGTTCGTAGATGCCCTGGGGTGTATGGACGTACTTGTTGGAAGTGACCCGACTGATAGTGGATTCGTGCATATCGATGTCTTCGGCGACGTCGCGCAGAATCAGTGGCTTGAGGCGGCTGGGACCGTGCTCGAAAAAGTCGTTCTGAAAGCGGAGCAGGCTTTCCATCACCCGGTAGATGGTTTTCTGGCGCTGGTGGATGGATTTGATGAACCACTCGGCGCTCTTGAGCTTTTCGTTGATGTAGTTTTTCGAGTCCTTCTGCAGACCACCCTGGGTTTCGAGGAGCTCCTGATAGTAGCCTGACAGCTTCAGCTTTGGCAGGTCGTCGTCGTTGAGACGGATGACGTACTCATCGTCGATTTTGTGGACATAGACATCGGGGACGATGTAGTTGGTATTGTCGGTGGAATAGGGCAGTCCCGGATAGGGGGTAAGTTCGCTGGTGATATAGTCGATGGCCCGCACTATCTCACTGCGCTTGTGACCGGTGGCCTTGACCAGGGCCTTGTAGTTTTTTGTCTGCAGCAGGTCGAGATGATCGCGGACGATGGTGGCTGCCAGACTTTTGGCCATATCCTTGCGTTCGAGCTGGAGATAGAGCGATTCGCTGACGTCGCGGGCGGCGATGCCCGGCGGGTCAAGGTCCTGGATAACCTCGAGGACGTATTCGACTTCATCGCGGTCGGAGCTGGTCTGGGTGATGATGTTGTCGATATCGGTCTCGAGGAAACCATAGCGATTGAGGTTGCCGATAATGAACAGCGCCACGTCCCATTCGCGCGAATCGAGCTCATGATGCGCCAGCTGCCAGTGCAGGTAAGAAGAGAGCCCCGGTTTTTCGGAGATGAAGTCGAACTGTGAGGGGGCGTCGGCCGGGGGAGTCTCCTTGGCAAAGCTGAAGTTGGAGTCGAAATTATTGGCGTAGTCCGACCAGTTGGTGTCTGTGGGAAATTCGTTGGTCGAAACCCGTTCGGTAACGTCGGTTTCCGTGTCCGGTCCGGTCTGTTCGATGGTCGAGGAAAGCCCCTGGGCCAGTTCCTTGGCGTCGTAGGGCCCAATGTCCTCCTCCAGGGCTGGATTCTGTTCAATCTCCGCTCGCAGGGCCTCGGTGAGTTCCAGCCTGTTGAGCTGGAGCAGTTTGATGGCCTGACGCAGTTGCGGCGTCATTACCAGTTTCTGTACAAGCTTGAGTTGTTGTCGGAGTTCCAGGGCCATATATTTGATTACATGCTGAAATTTTCGCCAAGATACATCTTGCGTGCCATTTCGCTTTCGATAATGTCGGCGGCTACGCCGCTGGTAAGAATCCTGCCCGAGTTCATGATATAGGCAAAATCACAAACCTGCAGTGTTTCCCTGACATTGTGATCGGAGATGAGCACTCCCAAACCCTTGTTCTTGAGTTCACGAATAAGCTGCTGCAGATCCGTCACCGCCAGCGGATCGATGCCGGCGAAGGGTTCGTCGAGCAGGATGAACCGCGGACGGGTGGCCAAGGCCCGCATAATCTCCACCCGGCGCCTCTCACCGCCGGAGAGGGCGTGTCCTTTGTTGTCGCGGAGGTATTCGATATGCAGTTCATTCATTAATTCATCGATTCTGTTGTTGATTTCGTTCTTGGCCAATCCCAGCGGTTCGAGGATGATGCGGACGTTTTCCTCCACTGTCAGTTTCTTAAAAACCGAGGGCTCCTGGGCCAGGTAGGATATTCCTTTCAGTGCCCTCTTGTGTATCGGCAGATTGGTTATGACCTCCCCGTCGAGCAAGACGTTGCCCTCGTTGGGGTGGATAAAACCGGCGATGGTGTAGAAAGAGGTCGTCTTTCCGGCACCGTTGGGGCCAAGCAGTCCGACGACAACACCGGTTTTGACCTCAAGGCTGACGCCGTCGACCACGGTCCTGCTGCCGTATTTCTTCTTGATATTTTTCGTTTCCAGCTGGGACACGGCTTGTGCTCTTTTTAGACGCTTGTCTACTGTTTGAGGATCGTCATGTTGACCCTGCCGGACTCTTTTTTGTCGGCCGTTTCGCCCTCTACGGTCGTTTTTCCGCCGAAGACTTCGGACTTGCCAGTGTCGAGATGGTAGTCGATTCTTTCTCCCTGAACCATATTCTGCCCCTGGAAGGCCTTGGCGTTGCCGATAAGCTGGACGAGATTCTTTTTGGAGAAGTAGTGCATGGTCTCCGAGGTGCCGAGCCATTCAGTGCTGGTTACCTCTACATTACCCGTACAGACGATTTTTTCAACCTGCTGGGCGTTTTTGGTTTTTTTTGCGGCGCCGGCCTTTGTTTGGTCCTCGTCATAAAAAATGATCATTTCGTCGGCACGGATACGGACATCTCCCTGTTTGGCGTCAACGTTGCCGGTGAAGGTGACGGTCTGTGATTTGTCAACGGCGGTCATTTTGTCGGCTTCTATCTCGATCGGCGGCTCCTTGGAAAAACCTGCGCTGGCAAGCGACAGAAGCAGGCACAGTATAGTTGCTGCGAATAAGAAACGTGCATGGGCACAGGTGCCAATCTTCATCAACTCTCTCCTCATCGGGCGTCAAATAGTAAGGCGATTTGCGGTAATGCAATTTGCGAGCCTGTTATACCTTAATCGCTTTCCCTTGTAAAGGAAAGGGATGTTTGCGGCCCGGGAAGAAGTGCTTTACTAATATGATGTGAAAAAGTAGAATGCAATGAAACAGATAGGAGATAATAACCCTGTAAAATGTTGAATTTGCATGGGGAGTTTTTTCTGTTCCATCCAGGGGCTTAGTCTTCGGGGCATCTCAAAAAGCCCTGGTTCCGATCCTGCGACAGGAGGCCGTTGCCCTGTGCGGCGGGGTAGATTTTTTTTCACTCTTCCTCTGCAGGAGTGTTTTTACGGAGGAGAGATCTGCTTCAGGCATTGCTCGTCGCGGCAACTCCTCCATGAGTCGGCTCGAGACCTTTCGACACGAAGCAGCCCTGCCTCGGATCCGCGTGGCCACCTGGCAGGAGAATCAGCATATTTCAGGGAAGCGGTGGCACGGTGGCACATTCTGCCGCTGTCGCCGGCCGATTCCATTTCTTTTTTTGAGGGCGCAACGACAATGCAGGAAAGTATCGAACGGGCCAAGGTTCTCATCGAATCTCTGCCCTACATGCAGGAATTCAGGAATAAGACCGTGGTCATCAAGTACGGAGGTCATGCCATGGTCGACGAGCATCTGAAAAAGCAGTTCGCCCTCGACGTCATCCTGATGAAGCATATCGGCATCAACCCGGTGATTGTCCACGGCGGTGGTCCCCAGATCAACAGATTCCTCGAGCGCCTCGATATCAAGGCCAACTACGTCGAGGGTATGCGGGTCACCGACGGTGAAACCATGGACGTGGTGGAGATGGTGCTGGTGGGCAAGGTCAACAAGGAGATCGTCGGCCTGATAAACCATTGCGGCGGTAAGGCAGTGGGGCTTTCGGGCCGCGACGGCGATCTGGTCTGCGCCCGCAAGCTCCAGGTCAATAAGGCGGTGGCCGACGACGCCCCGCCGGAACTCATCGATCTCGGCCGGGTCGGCCAGGTTACCAGGGTCAACCCCAGCGTGCTCATTGGTCTTAAGAGCGAAGATTTCATCCCGGTGATCGCCCCGGTGGGCGTCGGTGAAGACGGTCAGGCCTACAATATCAACGCCGATCTGGTGGCGGCCGCCGTTGCCGGTCAGCTCAAGGCCGAGAAGCTGATTCTGCTCACCGATGTCGAAGGGGTCAAGGACAGTGATGGTACGCTGCTCACCACCATCAGAAACGAGCAGATCGAGCGCCTCATCGCCGACGGCACCGTCGCCGGCGGCATGATACCCAAGGTCAGGTGCTGTGGTGAGGCCCTGGCAAGCGGCGTGGTCAAAACCCATATCGTCGACGGTCGCGTCGAGCATGCAATTCTTCTGGAGATGTTTACCCGCGAAGGAGTGGGGACACAGATAATAGAATGAGTGAAAAACAGAACCTACAGAAAAGAAGCGATTCGGTTTTTATCGGCAACTATATCCGCTACCCGGCTGTCATGGTCAAGGGGGAAGGCTGCCGGCTCCAGGATGAAAACGGCAAAGAGTATCTCGATTTTCTCGCCGGCATCGCCGTCTGCGCCCTGGGCCACTGCCACCCACGAGTCACAGAGGCCGTCTGCAGGCAGGCCGGGGAACTGGTGCATGTCTCCAACCTCTACTATACCAGACCGCAGACGGCACTGGCCGAGCTGCTGGTCGCCAATTCCTTCGGCGAAAAGATCTTCATGTGCAACAGCGGCGCCGAGGCCAACGAGGCGGCCATCAAGCTTGCCCGCATCGCTTCCGCTGCCGGCCGTTTCCGTATTCTCAGCCTCCAGGGATCTTTCCACGGCAGGACCCTGGCCACCGTCGCCGCCACCGGTCAACCCAAGTTCCACCAGGGCTTCGAACCGCTGCCCGAGGGCTTCGTCCACCTGCCCTTCGGTGATCTCGAGGCGGTGGAGAAGAATATCGACGAGAGCGTCTGCGCCGTGCTGTGCGAGCCCATTCAGGGAGAGAGCGGTGTGCGGCCGCTGCCCAGGGAGTATCTCAGTGGAATCCGCGAACTCTGCGATCGCCATGGCCTGCTGCTGATCTTCGATGAGATCCAGACCGGCATGGGCAGAAGCGGCACCCTCTTTGCCTACGAGCAGTATTCGGTTGTGCCCGACATCATGACCCTGGCCAAGGGTCTGGGCAACGGCATGCCCATCGGCGCCATGGTGACGACCGCGGATCTGGCCGCCGCCTTTGTTCCCGGCACCCATGCCTCGACCTTCGGCGGCAACCCGGTGGCTGCCGCTGCCGGTGTCGCCGTCATGGAGGTCATGCTCGCCGAGGGTTTTTTCGAAGGTGTCAGACTGCGGGCGGCCTATCTCCAAAAAAGGCTGGCGGAGCTGGTGCCCCGCTTCGGTCTGCTGCTGGAGGGGACCCGGGGTGTGGGCATGCTCCAGGCCCTGGTGCTCAGCAAAGAGGGCGTGGCCCGCGGCGCCGATATCGTCCGGGAGATGTTTGCCCGCGGAGTTCTTATCAATTTCGCCGGCAACGCCGTACTACGCTTCGCTCCGCCGCTGATCGTCGGTGAAGAGGAGATCGATATCATGGTCGGGAGGCTGGCGGAGGTGCTGGAAGAGATGGAAAACGAGGCGGCCGGCGCCTGAAGAATCGCTCCGGCGCCGGCTCGTATTTTCTTTGCAAATGCGCTCTTTTTTTTGTAGTTATACAGGTTTTCTCCCAGGAAAAGGTGAGCGCAGGGGCCGGGAGATGGCCTGAGACGGGAAACACTGCCTTGCCAAGCCGCAGACGAGTGAGAGTTATGCCCAAACATTTCGAGTCATTAGAGAGTTTCAGCAAGGAGGAGCTGCAGACCTTCCTCTTTCGTGCAGCCGTTTTAAAAGGTGAGAGCAAAAGGGGTATAAGGCACTGCCAGCTCCAGGGTAAGACCGTCGGCCTGGTATTTGAAAAGCCATCCACCCGTACCCGCGTCTCGTTTGAGGCGGCCATGTACGGCCTTGCCGGCCAGGTCATCTTTCTCTCCGCCCGTGACACCCAGCTTGCCAGGTCGGAGCCGCTCAAGGACATGGCCCGGGTGATGTCGCGCTATGTCGACGGCATGGTGGTCAGGACCTACGGCCAGGACGTGGTTGTCGAACTCGCCCGCTATTCGACCGTGCCGGTCATTAACGCCCTTACCGATCTCCACCACCCCTGCCAGGTGCTCAGCGACGTGATGACGGTTATGGAGTGCAGGAAAAACCTCGATCGTCTCAAAATCGCCTGGGTGGGTGACGGCAACAATATGGCCAACTCCTGGATACAGGCGGCCTCCATTCTCGGATTCGAGCTGGCTCTGGCCTGCCCCGAAGGCTATGGGCCCGATGCCGATATCCTTGAGCGGGCCAAGGCCAGCGCTGCCAGACCCATCAGCCTGCATACCAGCGCCGAAGAGGCGGTGGCCGGCGCCGACGTCATCAACACCGATGTCTGGGCCTCCATGGGCCAGGAAAAGGAGCAGGAGGAGCGGTTGAAGGTCTTCAGCCCCTTCCAGGTCAACGCCCAGTTGCTGGCCAAGGCACCGGACGATGTGGTGATTCTCCACTGCCTGCCCGCACACCGGGGCGAGGAGATTACCGAAGAGGTGCTTGAGTCCCGCCAGTGCGTGGCCTTCGACCAGGCGGAGAACAAAATGCACATGCATAAAGCCATTCTCGAGCTGCTGCTGACCGCGGGTCGAGAAAACGCTTAGATTCATCCGAACCACATGAAGAGAAAAGGCCCAGAGCCTTCATCGAGGAAATACTATGAGTGTTGAAAAAATCGTCCTGGCCTACTCAGGGGGTCTGGATACATCGGTTATACTGAAGTGGCTGGAAGAGGAGTACGACTGTCCGGTGATCGCCTACTCGGCCGACATCGGTCAGAAGGAGGACTGGGAGGCGGTCCGGGAGAAAGGGCTGGCCACCGGTGCGGAGAAGGTCATCATCTCCGATCTCAAAAAGGAATTCGTCGAAGACTACATCTTCCCCGCTTTTCGGGCCAACGCCATCTATGAGGAGTCCTATCTCCTCGGCACCTCGATTGCCAGGCCGCTGATCAGCAAGGAACAGGTGCGCATTGCCAGAGAGGAGGGCGCCGACGCCGTCAGCCATGGCGCCACCGGCAAGGGCAATGATCAGGTGCGCTTCGAGCTTGCCTACATAGGCCTCGACCCGTCGCTTACCATCATCGCCCCCTGGCGGACCTGGGACCTCACCTCGCGCCAGAAACTGGTGGAGTTTGCCAAAGCCCGGAATATTCCCGTACCGGTCACCAAGGAAAAACCCTACAGCTGCGACGAAAACCTGCTCCATATCAGCTATGAGGGCGGCATTCTCGAAGATCCTTTCACCGCCCCGGACGAGGCCATGTTCACGATGACCGTCTCCCCGGAACAGGCTCCGGATAAACCCACCTATCTCGAGATCGAGTTCGCCGACGGCGACCCCGTGGCGCTTGACGGCGAGAAGATGGAGCCGCTGGCGCTGTTCACCCGCCTGAACCAGCTGGGCGGCGCCAACGGTATCGGCCGGCTGGACATGGTGGAGAATCGTTTCGTCGGCATGAAGTCCCGCGGGGTCTATGAAACCCCGGGCGGCACCATGCTCCGCCGCGCTCACCGCGACCTCGAAACCATCACCCTCGACCGTGAGGTCATGAAGATCCGCGATTCGCTGATCCCCAGGTATTCAGATCTGGTCTACAACGGTTTCTGGTTTTCGCCGGAGCGCGAGCTGCTGCAGAAAACCATGGACGAGACCCAGAAGAGCGTCAACGGCACCGTTCGTCTCAAACTCTACAAGGGCAACTGCACGCCGGTGGGCAGAAAATCGGACCAGTCCCTCTATCAGGAGAGTTTTGCCACCTTTGAAGAAGACAACGTCTACGACCAGGGCGACGCCACCGGCTTCATCCGGCTCAACGGCCTGCGCCTGCGCATCCAGGCCCTGCAGAAAAAAGGCTAGCACCGCCAGGGGCGGGAAGCCAAAAGACGTCAATACGGGAGGAGACAGCTACGCGTCTCTTTCGCAACAGGTAGCGGTGATTATGAGCAAAGACAGCACAGCCGGATCGGGAAAACTATGGGGTGGCCGGTTCTCCCGGACGACGGCCGCCTCGGTCGAGGCCTTCACCGCCTCCATCGACTACGACTCGAGACTGTATAAATACGATATACTCGGCAGCAAGGCCCACGCCGCCATGCTGCAGCGACAGGGCATGCTCAGCCGGGAGGAGCTCGATGCCATCGTCGCCGGCCTGAATGCCATCGAAGGTGAGATTGAGCGCGGCGAGTTTCGTTTCAGAAGCGAACTCGAAGACGTGCACATGAATATCGAGAAGGCCCTGGTGGAGAAGATCGGCGCCGCCGGTGCCAAGCTGCACAGCGCCCGCAGCAGAAACGACCAGATAGCCCTCGATTTCAAAATGTATCTGCGCGACCAGTGCGATATTTTTGCCGACCTGCTCGATGATATCCGCAAGGCCTTCGTCGTCCTCGCCCGCAGATACATGGGAGATGTCATGCCCGGCTATACCCATATGCAGCGTGCCCAGCCGGTGCTCATCTCCCATCATATGCTGGCCTACTACGAAATGTTCGGCCGTGACCGCCAGCGCGTGCTCGACTGCCGCAAGCGCATCAATTTCAGCCCGCTGGGCTGTGCCGCCCTGGCCGGTTCCGGCCTGCCCATCGACCGGGAAAGCGTGGCCCTGGAGCTGGGATTTGCAGGCGTCACCGCCAACTCCATGGACACCTCGGGCGACCGGGACTTTGCCATCGAGTTTGTCAGCTGCTGCGCCATGATCCAGAACCATCTCTCCCGTCTCTCCGAAGAACTGGTGCTCTGGTCGACACAGGAATTTTCCTTTGTCGAAATCGACGATGCCTTCTGTACCGGTTCGTCGATCATGCCTCAGAAGAAGAATCCGGATATCCCGGAGCTTATCCGCGGCAAGAGCGGCCGCGTAATCGGCAGTCTGATGTCGCTGCTGACACTGATGAAGGGGCTGCCGCTCACCTACAACCGCGATCTGCAGGAAGACAAGGAGCCGGTGTTCGACGCCGTCGACACGGTTACCGCCTCCCTGGCCATCATGACCGAGCTGCTCGGTAATCTCCGCTTCGCCACCGATGTCATGCGGCGGGCCACCCGTACCGGTTTCATGACCGCCACCGATCTTGCCGACTACCTGGTGCTCAAAAACGTCCCGTTTCGTGAGGCCCATGCAATCGTCGGCGGCGCAGTGGCCTACTGCATCGACAAAGGCTGTGAGCTGGAGGAACTCTCTCTTAAGGAACTGCAGCGCTTCTCGCCGGCCATCGATGACGACGTTTACCCGATTCTCTCCGTGGAAGGGTCGGTGCACAGCAGGCTATCCACCGGCGGAACGGGAAGAGACAGAGTTGAACAAGCTATACAAAACGCTGAACAACAATTAGGAATGGTATAATGAAACCAATGAATTGCTCATATTTCGCCGGTTCGCTGCTGCTCGCCGGGACGCTGGCGCTGAGCGGAGGCTGCGGCTACAAGACCGATCCGGTTCCCCCCCAGTCGGTGGTTCCCAAGCCTGTTACCGATCTGCGCCACAGTTTCGAGGACGAGGCGGTGCGGCTGAGTTGGTCCTACCCGCTGGAGACCATCAGCGGCGACGATATCACCGACAACCTCATCTTCGAGCTCTACCGGGCGGAAATGTCCCTTGAGGATTTCTGCGGCAGCTGTCCCATCCCTTTTGGCGAACCCCAGGAGATCATGGGTGGTGTGCCCAATCCCGAAGAGCGCGATGTCGCCGAACATGTCAGCGGCCTGCCCAGCTCGGGCAATAAATAT
>CAKZOA010000241.1 GCA_937132035.1 uncultured Desulfobulbaceae bacterium
GTTGAGAACGTCGACCGCAGCCGGGTATTGACAGTGGGCACCGCTTCGGCGGAAGAGCAGCCTGCAGTTACTGAAGACGATTCGGTGCACAGGGCCATTGAGGTCATGGAGGAGCGGAGCGTCTCCTATGCCTTCGTCATGGAAAACGATGGGATCAAAGGCGCCGTCAGGCTCCGGGACGCCAGGCTCGAACAAGGTCATCGCTGCCATGATCGGTGCCGGCGGACTCGGCCAGCAGGTTCTCAAGGGCATAGAACAGCTGAAAATCGGTCTTGGTTTCGAGAGCGGCCTGGCAGGTAAATATGTCTTCAAACATGACATCGACACCGGCGAGCAAGGCCAGGTGGTGCGCATAGGCTATGTCAGCTGGGCCGAAGGTATTGCCATGACCGATCCGGCCCAGGCGGTGCTCGAAGAGCGTCTCGGCTATGAGGTTGAACTGACCATGGCCGATCCGGCCCCTTGTCGTCACCGGCTGGAAACCGCACTGGATGTTTGCCCGCTGGGACTTGGAGTTTCTTGACGACCCGCGCAATGTCTACGGCAAAGTGGAGAATATCCATACCATGGTCCGGCCGGGAATAGCCAAGGATATGCCTGAAGTGGTCAATTTTTTCAAGGAATTCAGCTTCAGCGATGAGCAGATAGGCAGCCTCATGGATGCCATGAACCGGACCACTTCCCAGGAGGAGGCGGCGCGGCAGTGGATGAAAAACAACAGTAAACTGGTCGATTCCTGGCTCGGCGGTACCAAGCAGAAACGAAGAAGAGCCGGCCCTCTGCGCTCGGGCGTCCTCACCTATTTTTCATCAAACCAGCAGCAGCTGTCGATGTTGATGCATCAAGGCGGTGCGGGACTTTCATGCGGTAAAAAAGGTAGAGCGGCGAGGCCACGGCGGCGAGGTAATAGCAGAGCGAAAGCTGGTCGACCACCTCTTGTGCCGCCAGACTGAAAACGCCTGCAAGTACAACAAAGATAAGAGCCAGGGAAAACTGGGAGATATAGCTCTTGACAAGGATGTACTCATGGGCGCCGGCCAACCGGGCATTGTCAAAAAACCGTTTGTTGAGGCTTAGCCTGAAAAGAGAAGTGCACAGGGCGATGACCAGAAGCAGCCACAGCGTCGCCAGGTGAGAAAAATCCTGCGTAAGGGTGCCCCGCAGGAACCAGGAGAGTGAATAGAGCACAACCGCGGCCACATACACCTTCTGTCCGGGCAGCCTGTCTATGGTGTTTTTGAAGAGAACGAAAAACACGCCGAAAAGCAGTGCCAGCACGACTACCACCACACCGAGACGGAAAAAGTTTTGGCGGACGATGAAGAACATCGACAGCAGCCAGAAATAACTTTCCAGGTAGAGGAAGACGCCGTCGATCAGAAACATAGACTGTGAGCCGGAGCTATCCCCGAAACCGCTTATCCGGTGAAAACAGACCGGTTTGGCACTCCTGATTCTTTTCTCGGTTTCCCCATCCATCAGCCGGGCGGCAACTCCGCCTGCCGCCGCCATCGCCAGGGAGAGCAGAAAGACGGAGAACAGCCCCCATTTTTCCAGCAGTACCCCGCCAACAAGGATAGCTGCCTTAAGAACAACCAGCACAAAAATCTGGAAGTTTCCGAAATTCCTTCCGGAATTGTGGCTGCTGGCCAACTCGACAAAAAGCAGGCGCTGGATCGTCCAGAAGCTGCAGTTGAAAATACCGTTGACCAGTCCTGCCGCCAGCAGCGAGACCATGCCGGGGTCGAGAAAAAAAAAGGCCAGCAGAACAACTTCGCTGACAAACGACCACTGGAAAAGAAGACGGAAGGGAAAGATTCGGCGGACTCTGTCCCACACATAGAGCGTCAGACAGTATCCCGTACCGGTGGCGGCGATAAAGAAACAGATTTCACGGAGAGACAGACCGATGGTGTAGAGATAGACGGGCAGGTAGAACGGAAAAAGCCCGATGAGAAAAGAATGTATACCGCTAAAAGTGAAAAACAGGCGGCCGGGCATCAAAAAGTGTCCCCCTGGGTAATTTCCAGTTTTTCCAGGCGGTCGAAGTAGGGGTGCAGATTTTCCTTGTTGCCGTAGCGCGGAAAGTCGTGCATTTTTAAATATGGCCTTGAATTCACTTCGAGAAAAAAGACGCGCTGGCGGTTATGGGGAGTCTCGATGCCGAGTTCGAAAATGGCGTCGACGCCGAGAATATTGGCGTCAAAAAGCGCAGGTATCTTTTCCAGAAGTTCCCGGTTCTTCGGATGGATCCTGTCTTTGTCGATCACCTCCACCACCCCGCCGGGTGCCAGTGATATGCGGTTGTGGAGGGTGACGGTCTCACCATCCCCGGGGATGGACGACAGGCGCATATTCTTCTTTCTGAGAAAGCGAACGGTGGTCGAGTTTTTTGCCAGCGGGTGAATTACCGGATGCAGATCCATACTTTGCCGGATTTCGTTTTCCCTGTCTATCAGCTGGGCGATGGTTGAGCGGCCGTCTCCTTTGACGAAAGGAGGATATCTTCGTATTGTAGACATTATTTCGTCTTGAAGGACAACAATTCGATAGTTTTTGCCCTGCAGATACTGTTCGATTATAGATGACGGCCACCATATTTTCACCATTACCACAGCCTTCAACAGCTCACCATAGGTGGTTATGGGAAAATGGCTGCCACGGGAAAAGCCGCTGACATTAGGTTTGACCACCAGCGGGAAGCCATGCCGGATGGCAAAGCGCAATGGTTTCAATAGACCGTAGAAAACAGCCCCTTGGGCGTGGGGGATGCCATGTGTTTTGAAGACCTCCCGGGCCTGTTTTTTCGAGCGACAGCTCTTCCTGGTCGCCAGGCTGTTGTAATTGCTGCATCCCCCAAGAAAATACCGTTCTATAGAGGAGTAGAGCAGTTTTTTCAAGGTCTTCATGGAGTCATTCCATAGTGGGCTTTCATCTTTCTGAAAAATATCGAGGTGCCGGTCTGCTCCGGCGGTATCGTTTTCACCAGCCGGGCGGCAATGGTCATTATCTCCCCGGCCAGGCGCTGTTTTTGCGCGTCTTTGACATTTTCGGCCAGCAGAACCAGGGGCATTGGCAGAAACAGGTTGATCTCGACAACCTGAAATCTCCCCTGGAGCAGCGCCTCTCTGGTATCGGCCTTGACGCAGACGCGGGCCATGCGGAATGTGCCGATTGTCTTTACATATCTCCAGAGTTTCAGGAGATCGTCGCCTGCAAAAGTCGAGGTAATTTCGACATAAGCGGTGTCCGGGTTATGGACCGAGTTAATGGGGGATTTGATGTGACCGCTATTGGTTACCCGGGTTATGGAAAAGACGGCACAGTCATTTTCCCTGATGGGAGAGCGCAGGTAGTATATCTCATATTCCTCTCTGCCGACGGCGGCCTCCTGGACGATATAGGCAACGGCGGTTTTACGGGTCTGGCGCGCAAAAGCTCTATAGCTCTGCTCAGTGTCAATACGGACAATACCCTTGGAGTTCTGGCCCCATTCCGGTTTGATGAAAACCGGATATTTCCCGGGCGCCTGGTCTTCGTCCAGATAGTATTGCTGCAGGCGCCATTGTTCAGGAACGAGGTCGTCCATCTCCAGTTTGGAGAAAATTCCTTTGGTCTCGTTGAAATAGCGGCTGTTGAGCTGGAAAAAATTCCAGGGAAGGGCGCGATGGCGCAGGCAGGCGTAGAGATACCGCAGCACCAGCAGGGTACGGATCTTGAGTCCTTTGTAACTAGACGCCAGTTTCGCTGAAGAGTTCGCCCTTGGTCGAATCGTCCGAGGATATGTGGATGCTGAGAGTTTCTTCAATGGCGTGCACCTGATGAATGTGATTGTCAAAGCGTCCCTCTTCGCCTTGAAAGAAAAAGAAATCTCCTTTTCCCAAAAAAGAGGAGGTTTCCAAGAGTATGGTGTCCGGGGTCCGGCGATAGTTGTCGATGGCTAAGCCTCCTTCGAGAACGTGGTAGAAGATGAACGAAGGGTGCCCGTGGACCGGAGTTACCGCATCCTTGTCCCATCGGGCTGCCATGGCCTCGAAGCCGTTTTCGCCTTTGTGGAGAATGGTTCGCGAATATGTCTTCTCGATTACGGGGAAATCCGCAGGCGGCAGGGGGTATTGCCGAAGAAAGGAGGAAGCGGCGGCGGCGAGCCTTTCCGGGTCGGGCTGGAGAAAGAGTTCAAAGAGGACTTTGCGAAAAAGTCTCAGATGAGGATGGCCGAGATAGGTAACCGGCGTTCCGCTGGCAT
>CAKZOA010000242.1 GCA_937132035.1 uncultured Desulfobulbaceae bacterium
GACGACCGCACCACCGAGGCGGTTGCCATTGCCCTGGACAGACCGACCATGCCCAATCTGGAAATTCTCTCGCAGATCCGTACACATCTCAACGCGATATCCGGCAATCCCTTAAGCCCTCTGGAAAAACTGGCATGGCTGCCAAAGGGTGCCGAGGCTCTCAACCCGGCAGCGAGAATGGCCGGCTACCAGTTGGTCCACAGCGGTAAACCGATTTTCTTTCTCCCCGGCGTACCCAGCCAGATGGAGCAGCTTATGGTGGAACAGGTTCTCCCCCGCCTGACCACCTGGTACGCCGACCCGGCAAAGGGCATGAGGCAAAAAATGCTGCGGGTTTTCAATATGAACGAGGTTGAAGTCAATGAGAAATTAGCCTCCCTCAACCTCGACAAAGCCGTGAAGATCGGCTACTATCCCGTTTTCCCGGAATTGCACATCTCCCTGACCATCAGAAAAAAGCCCTGCGACCTTTGCAATACTATCCTCTCGCAGACAAGCAAATCGATCTACGCCCAGCTTGGCGAAGTGGTGTACGGCAAAAACCAGGACACAATGGAAACCGTGGTAGGACGACTGCTGACACAAAATAAATTTACCCTCGCTGTGGCTGAGAGCTGTACCGGAGGCTTGCTTGCCCACAAGCTTACCAAGGTGCCTGGCAGTTCCGGCTATTTCTTGGGTGGCATTACCTCCTATGCCAACAGCATGAAGCAGAGCTTTCTTGGCATTTCAGAAGAAATGCTTCGGAAACACGGAGCAGTCAGCCCCGAGGTCGCCCGGACAATGGCCGAGTCCATTCGCCAAAGCACCGGTGCCGGAGTGTCTCTGTCCGTCACCGGCATCGCCGGCCCCGGCGGCGGTTCGGAGCAAAAGCCCGTCGGTACCGTCTATATCGGGATGGCGATGCCGGCGGCAACCACCATCGCCCATTACCTGTTCGATGGCAGCCGCGAACAGATCCGTGAACTGACGGCCATGACGGCTCTGGACAAACTACGACGATACCTGTTGAACCTACTTTAGGCCACCTTGAAAAATGGCCTTTTCACTCAATCTCTTCGTTGTGTCCAAAAACTTTATCTTTGGAATATTAAGTATATGCCTCCGGTAAAATTTCCTGACACGCCTCGACCTTGAGCGAAAATCCCTATTATTCAAGGTACCCTTTAATGACAAATAGACATTTTCCCCTTTCAGGAGACTACAATGGCAGCTTCCAGCGGCAATAAAGCAAGCAGTGTTGATAATGCAATCAGTCAAATTCAGCGACAGTTCGGCAAAGGCTCGATCATGCGCCTCGGCACCCACGTCCTGGAAAAAATACCGGTTATCCCCACGGGGACGCTGAGTCTGGATATCGCCTTAGGTGTCGGTGGTCTCCCCAAAGGCCGCGTCACCGAAATTTACGGCCCGGAGTCCTCGGGCAAAACCACGCTGGCCCTGCATGCTGTGGCCGAGGCGCAAAGGCTTGGCGGAACGGCGGCATTCATAGACGCCGAACACGCTCTCGACACCAACTATGCTGAGCGTCTCGGTGTCGATGTCGACAACCTGCTCGTTTCTCAACCCGACTTTGGCGAACAGGCATTGGAGATAGCCGAGATACTGATCCGCTCCGGCGGCGTCGACATCATTGTCGTCGACTCGGTGGCGGCGCTGGTCCCCAAGGCGGAAATCGACGGCAATGTCGGCGACTCCCACGTCGGGCTGCAGGCCAGGCTGATGTCGCATGCCATGCGCAAATTTACAGGCGTGCTCAACAGAAGTCACACTGTTCTGATCTTCATCAACCAGATTCGTATGAAGATAGGCGTTATGTTCGGCAACCCGGAAACCACCACCGGCGGCAACGCTTTGAAATTTTATTCGTCCCTGCGGCTCGATATCCGCAAAATCGGACAAATCAAGGACGCCCAGGAGGTTATCGGCAACCGCACCAAGGTCAAAGTCGTCAAGAACAAAGTCGCTCCACCATTTAAGATTGTCGAATTCGACATCATCTTCGGCGAAGGCATCTCCAGGATTGGGGACATGCTCGATCTGGCGGTCGATCTCGACATCATCGACAAGAGCGGTGCCTGGTATTCTTATAATGGCGAACGCATCGGTCAGGGCCGCGAAAATGCAAAAAGGTTTTTAAGTGAGCAAGCGGAAATGACCGCGGAGATCGAACAGAAGGTTCGCGCCGCCTACGGTCTCGACGAACCGGCTGTCAGCAAAGCGGAAAAGACCGAGAAAGCGGCATCTGGAGATAAATAAGGAACCTTGCGCCGCAACTGTAAATACTGCTGATGTAAGTGGTCACTGCACCTGGTCCATGCAGCTTCTTTTAAAAAACCGTACCGATTGGAAGCAGCTACCTGCCGCCGGTTGGGATATGATATTTTCTTTTTTGTGATATGAGTACTGCCAGAAAAAACTGTCACTATGATGTGATAATCGTCGGAGGAGGCCCAGCGGGCCTCTTCGCCGCCTACTATCTCGGCGAAAATTCCAATCTGAAGGTGCTGCTGCTGGAAAAAGGCAAGGCACCACTGAAGCGCACCTGCCCCATAGGCGACAAGGGCTGCATCAAATGCCAGCCATGCAATATTCTCTGCGGTATCGGCGGAGCCGGGCTCTTCTCCGATGGCAAGCTCAATTTCATCCACAAACTTGGCAAATCGAATTTACTGCAGTTTATGGAACTCTCCGAGGCAAAGGCTTTGATTGATGAGACCGAGTCCATTTACAACCGTTTCAATATGGACGGGCCGGTCTACCCGACCGATATGGACAAAGCCCTGGAACTTCGCAAGGAGGCGCGCAAGAACGGCATAGAGCTGCTTCTCATCAAGCAGAAACATCTGGGCAGCGACAACCTGCCCAACCATATCGCCAAGCTGGCCGAATATGTTGAAAATCAGGGCGTCATCTTCCACCATTCCGAAGAAGTTCTCGACATCTTGGTCGAAGACTTAAAGGTACGTGGAGTCGTCACCGCCAAGGGCACCTACAAGGCCGACAATGTCATTGTCGCCCCCGGCAGGGTGGGCGCGGAATGGATAGGAAATATTGCCAGAAAATACGACATCCAGCTCTCCCAGCGGGGCATAGAAGTCGGCGTACGAGTCGAGGTGCACAATGAGATAATGCAGGATCTCTGTTCGGTTATCTACGACCCCACCTTTTTCATCCGCACAAGC
>CAKZOA010000243.1 GCA_937132035.1 uncultured Desulfobulbaceae bacterium
CGTTTTCGCCAAACCGCGCTGCACCTTTTCGGGCAGACTGAGAATATGGCCGTTTTCGACGGTAAGCCCCTTGCTCAGCAAGAGAATGGGCATGGTGGTTCGCACCAGGGGGCCGAGGTTTTCGATGGCCCAGCCGATGCCGGCAGAGCTGACCCCGATGACCACGAGATCGACATCAGCCCGCAGGGCTTCGCCAAGCTGCGACGCGTAATAGATCTCTACGCTATCATCAATTGCGGTCCCGAGTCGAGGATGCACTTGCCCATTTTTCATCACCTCGATGTGTTGCTCATCCAGAGGCGTTCCCACCAACCGCACCCGGCAGCCGGCATCCACCAGGGGAAAGGTGAAGGCCGTGCCCATGACCCCTGCGCCCGCTATTACCACCATTGGCATATTTCTCTCCTTTTTTCATGCTGTGAGTCGGACGTACACCTGCTTTACAAGGGGGGCCGTCAAAGCGTCACCTGACTCCCCCGAAACTCAGCCTGTCCACTCCAAAGAGACAGGGTATACCCTTTTCACCACTTTTCAAGGTTCCTCACATAGTAACATTGCAATATTGTACTATTTGGGCTATGATAGCATTATCAGTTGCATTTGCCAAGTCGATAGTGCCTGCCAGGGCGGCGTGCTATCCGGCAATTGTCTAGAATTATTTCGGAGAAAGAATGAATTATGGGTGACCATGGATAAGACACTCCTTACGACATTGACCGAACGATTCGGCAAACGGGTTACCACCTCACCTCTGGACCGGGAACTCTATTCCCGGGATCTCGCACCGGTTCCCGACGTGCTGGTAAAACCACTCTTCCAGGCCAAAGCCGATGTCATCGTACGGCCCAGATCCAGCCAGGAAATCGCTGAGCTCATGCGCCTCGCCTCATCCGCCTCCATGCCGGTCACCCCGCGTGCCGGCGGCGCCACCGTGTTTTTCGACTCGGTTCCGACCAGGGGCGGCATGCTCATCGATCTCGGCCTGCTTGCCGGGGTGGTGGCTCTCGACGAGGCGAACATGCTGGTCACTGTTCGGGCGGGAACCACCTGGGAGGATCTCGAGAAAAATCTCAACGTCAGGGGCTTTGCCTGCAAATCGATGCCCAGCAGCGCTCCAGCGGCCACCGTCGGCGGCTGGTTCGCCATGATGGGTTATGGCATCGGCAGCATCAAATACGGCGATCTGCTTTCCCAGATTCGCGAGGCGGAGGTGGTAATGCCCGACGGAGAAATCAGGACCGTTACCGCAGACAGCACACCGCCGCTGTCGTGGTTCGCCGCCTCGGAAGGCACCCTGGGTATCGTCACCGCCTTGAAAATGGAAATCAGAAAAGACAGACCGATGAAGCATGTACTCATGCACATCGCCGACAGTAAACAGGCTGTACGGATTATGCAAGACCTCCTGGCCGCCCCATCACCTCCCTACAACCTCCACTTTTCAGATCCCCACGCTCTTGCGGCCATGCACGCACTGGGATATGCCCCCAAGCCCGAACATGGCCTCCATCTTCTGGTGGACTACGAAGGCACGGAGACTGAACTTCGTGAGATAGACACCCATCTTGCCACATTGCGGAACGCCGGCCAAAAACATGCAGGCGTCTCTTTCGCCCCCGCCGGGGAGGCGGAAGCGGAATGGCAGCAGCGCTTCAGCTCGCTGCGCCTGAAGCGGGGCGGGCCGAGTCTTTTGGGCGGGGAACTGTGGCTGCCCGTGAAGCGTCTCGCCGACTATCTGGCAAACATCGAAACCGTGGCAAGACGCCATGCCACTCCCCTGATGACCTACGGCCATGTCGTCTCGGCAACCCATGCCACTGTTATGACAATGTTTTATGCTGACGAACGCCAGCGTCTCCACTATATCCTTGATCTCGGTCTGGTCAAGAAAATCCAGGATGTTGGCGCACGCCTGGGCGGCACCTGCTATGGCGTCGGACTGTGGAACACCCCCTATCTCAAGCGGCTTCACCCTGCTGCTGCCAGAAAGAGACTGCGCAGGCGTAAAAAGGAAATCGACCCGCTCGGTCTCATGAACCCGGGAAAGCTCTATGCTCCGCCCCTTGCCCTCAACCCATACACCTTCCACCTTGGCATGGAAGCGGCCCTGCTCGCCCGCAGGGTACTGCGCAAAAAAAGGTAGCATCATGACTGATAAGAAACCCCACTATTCCACGCTGGAA
>CAKZOA010000244.1 GCA_937132035.1 uncultured Desulfobulbaceae bacterium
TGAAGAGGAGGCGACACCAGCGACTCTTCGAAAGCACATCAATCAGGTGAAAAAAAAGTGGGACAATGAGGTTCTCTATTTAGCTCCCGCGATGTCCACCTATAATCGTAAGCGTCTTATCGAGCAAAAGATTTCTTTTGTGGTACCTGGAAATCAGATGTACTTGCCGGCCCTTGGCCTCGACCTGCGGGAATATCTCCGCAATATACGTACAACAAAAAGAAAGAAATTCAGCCCTTCAACCCAGGCTGTATTGCTCTCCATGTTCTATGACTGGCCAAAGGAAGGAGTTACGCCTTCTCAATTGGCCGAGAGACTTGACTATTCCTTGATGACCATGACCAGGGCTTTTGATGAGATAGAATCGGCGGGTCTTGCAGATGTGGATATGGAATGGCGGGAAAGGGTTTTGGTTTTTGATGGAGGTAAGAAAGAAGTATGGGATAGGTCCAGCGCCCTGATGCGTTCCCCCGTCAATAAGCGAATAAAAGTCATGGGAACACGAAAGAAAAATTTCCCGTATGCTGGGGAGTCGGCATTGGCACGTTACAGCATGTTGGCTGAACCAAAGTGTCCGGTTATAGCAGTAAGCAACAGGCACTGGAAAGCTATGCAAGAACTAGCAGCTGTTATGGAGGTACCTAACGAAGAGCCTGGTGCGACTGAAGTTGAGGTTTGGAGCTACTCGCCGGAACTTTTTGCAAGGGATGGAATGGTCGATCCCTTATCTCTCTACTTGAGTTTCAGGGAGAGCCCTGATGAGCGTATAGAAATGGCCCTTGAAAAGCTGGAGGAGGCATTTCCATGGTAAGGGGGTTGGATACCTTCAAGGAATTTTTTCGCGGCTATGAAGACAATTAGATTTTGATCGGCGGTACTGCCAGTACCTTGGTTATGGAAGATGTTGGTCTACAGTTCAGGGCGACAGCCGATCTCGACATCGTTCTCTGTGTTGAGTCTCTTACCCCAGCTTTTGTCACGAAATTCTGGGATTTTGTTCAGGCTGGAAATTATCAGAACAGGCAGAAAAGTACTGGGGAGCGCCAATTTTACAGATTTTATAGCCCTGAAGATCACGCGTATCCTGAGATGCTTGAGCTCTTCTCCCGGCAACCTGATGCCTTGGAATTTGATGGCCATGGTCACCTTACTCCCATTCCCATGGGTGATGAAGCTTCCAGCCTTTCGGCCATCCTACTCGATGATGCCTATTACGAATTTCTTCATGCCGGCAAACAGGATATGGGTGGACTATCTATTATTGGTCCTGAGTATATAATTCCCTTAAAAGCAAGAGCCTGGCTTGATTTGACTGCAAGAAGAGAACAAGGCGATCGTGTTGACTCAAGGGATATCAGGAAACACAAAAACGATGTCTTCAGGTTATTTCAGGTGATTTCTCCGGATACTCGTGTCGAGATGGCAACAGGAGTAAAAGAAGATATGGCAAAATTTCTCATGGCCATGGAGGCAGAGGATATTGATTTGAGAAATCTTCGTATTCGCGGGATTACAGTGGAAGAGATTCTTGGCACATTACGAGAGATTTATAGTATTACTGGCGATTGAAGTTGTGTTGGCAATATAAAGAAAAGAGGTAGTATTCAGCATGAAAGTCATTGACCATCTGCTTGGAGCGATTCGCAAAGCAGCTCTTTATAATCCGGAAATTCATGTGAAGCCGGCATGTATTCTCTGGCCTGATCGAGACCGTCAATGGCAAGCTGTCATTCCACGTTTGCAGATAGAACTTCCGGAGCTTTTTGTTTTAGGGGAGTATGTCCCGGATGAGCGAACGGGGCCTGCAATATGGTTGCGTTGCGTCCTGGCGGGAAGTACTGAGGATGTTACAGTACCAGAGCAGCCGCCGATTCTGTATTTGCCCGGTGTTAGCCGCCAGGATTTACGTGCTGTTGAGAGTTGCGCCGATAATTTAAAGCCATTGGCGGAGCTGCAGTACCAGGGGAGCTATATGGTCGCAACTGAATGGTAAGGACTGGACGAGACTTGCCTATCTCAAATCAGATCAAGGAGGTTTAGCTCTGGATGTCGCCAAGGACAGTTCAGCCAAGGCAGCCATGCAGCTTGCACTCCATAAACTGCTTGATGAGGAGGTGGAACTTCTCCGAGGCAAACGCCTCGATAACGACTATTTCAACACCCTCCTGACCGGTGGTGATCCGGTACGTGACCTGCTGCTATGGCTCGATCAGGGCGACAGCTTTAAAGCGGCCAGATCGGAAAATGAGTGGAAGGCATTTGTTGAAGTATGTAAGTCACAGCTTGGGTTTCATCCGGAAAAGGAAGGGGTGCTTTCTGGAGCGACAAAGCTTGCCGAGCATGAGGGCCCTTGGCTGCCTATTTGGAAACGATTTTGTGAAGCGCCAGGTCGGTATGGGACCATACCTGATCAGATCAGAAAGTGTAAGCCGCCTAGCCATACAATCTATTGGGTGTCGGGAGATGAGGCTTTTGATGGCTGGCCCCAATGGAATGAAGACCAGGAGAAGAGTTTAAGGCGTGATCTCGTGGCTCTTGCGAATCAGCCTGCTCACAAAGCAAGAGGTGCTCTTATAAAATTGGAGCAAAAACATAATCAACTGCGTGATCTCGTTTGGTCTGAACTGGGTGAGGCTCCTCTGGCTTGTGCCTTGCAACATCTGGCCGCGGTAGCAGAAGTGACGTCGACAAATCTCGCAGCGGGAACGCTTGATGATCTATTCTCCGGCTATGCGAGTAGCGGTTGGAGAGCAGATGACGCTGTAGTGCGCGCGCTTGCATGCGTTACCAATAAAGAAAATCTTGAGGCTATCAGGACAGCGATCCATTCGGTTTATCTGCCGTGGGTCGAAGAATCATCTCGCTACCTGCAGGAACTCATCGACAAAGAATCGTATCCCGGAGGAACGTATCTGTCCTCCAAGCCCATGGAAACCTCGGCGGGTCAATGTATTTTGTTTGTTGATGGTCTGCGTTTTGATGCGGCAAAAAGGCTTGCCGAATTGCTTGAAAAGAAAGGCTTGCAGCTCAGTGAAGAGATCAAATGGGCGGCCTTGCCAACTGTTACTGCAACCGGCAAGCCGGCAGTTTCTCCTGTCATTGACAAGGTTCGAGGTGTTGAAGGGAATGCCGACTTTGAACCTGCCATTGCCGAAACAGAACAACCATTGAAGAATTATCACACCAAAAAGCTGATTTAAGAAGCGGGATATGAGATTCTTGAAGGTTCTGCCAAGGGAGAAGAGTACGAAAAAGGATGGTGTGAGTTTGGCGACATCGATCATGAAGGCCACGATAGGGGATGGAAACTTGCAAAGCATTTGGATGCATTGCTCGAAGAAGTGGCAGAGCGGATAATTTCATTGCTGCAGGCCGGCTGGAAGAGTGTCCGGATAGTTACCGATCACGGTTGGTTGTTACTCCCGGGTGGTCTGCCCAAAACAGAGCTGCCAGGTTCTTTGACAAGTAGCCTCTCTATGCTCAACTTTTCGGTAAAAAGAGCGAGAAGGATGCTGCAACTTCGCACCCACTTCCTCTTTTCGACATGCCGGAGCCCGAAGAGATGCCGGAGGAGGAAGTTGTTGAGGTACCTTCTCATACCCGCCAGAAACCGGGAAGGAAAAAGCTTCCTGAAGAATTGCCTCGGATTGATGTCGTCCATGACATTAATGAAGAAGAGAAGGTTTGTGAATGCGGTGCGCATCTGAGCAAAATAGGTGAGGATATTGCCGAGAAATTGGATATCATCCCTGCTGTTATTCAGGTAATCAGGAATATCAGGCCCAAGTATGCATGCAAGAAGTGCGAAGGCCTGGAAACTGGAGGAGATGTCGTCAAGATAGCAGCACCTCCCAAGCAAATCATCCCCAAGGGTATTGCCACGGCGGGCCTGCTCGCTCATATTATTACCGCCAAGTTTTGCGATGCCTTGCCGTTTTACCGCCAGGAAAAGCAATTTGAACGACTGGGAGCGGAAATTCCCCGGCAAACCATGTGTAATTGGACGATGAAAGCGGCCGAAGCCTGTAAACCGCTTCTAAATCTATTGCACTGGGAGATTCGCTCGGGTCCTTTGATCAATATTGATGAGACCACGGTTCAGGTTCTGGATGAACCCGGTCGGTCTCCGACAACAAAATCGTATATGTGCATATGCCGGGGTGGTCCGCCTGGGCAACCGGGACTGATGTATCATTATGCGCCAAGCCGTTCCACCACGGTGGCCAAGGCTTTGCTTGCTGATTATCAGGGAGTTGTTCAATCTGACGGCTATAACGGCTACGATTTCCTTGATAAGGTGGACGACATTGATCATGCGGGATGTTGGGCCCACGCTCGCCGCAAATTTACCGAAGCCCAGAAAGGCAGTGGAAAAAAAGGAAAACCCGGCAGTGTTGAAGTTGCGTTGAGTTATATACGTAAGATTTATAGAATTGAAAAGGAGGGAAAAACGCTGGAACTTTCTGCTGAGGAATTGGTCCGCCTGCGCCGAGAAAAGGCCAAACCTATTCTTGATCAGTTTTTCTTGTGGCTCAGCAAAAAAGCAAAGCACGTCACTCCTAAAAGCTTACTGGGTATTGCTGTCAACTATACGCTCAAGCAGTGGCAGAGGCTTATTGTTTACCTGGATCACGGCGAGGTAACACTGGACAACAACCTGGCCGAAAATGCTATCCGGCCATTCGTGGTCGGCCGGAAGAACTGGCTATTTTCAGGGACTCCGGAAGGGGCAGAGGCCAGTGCCGCAATGTACAGCCTGGTTGAAACTGCCAAGGCAAACGGCCTGGAAGCCTACAAATACCTGCGCTACCTCTTTGAAAAGCTACCATTTGCAGAAACGAAAGCTGAATATTCAGCACTCTTGCCGATGAATCTGAAAGCAGATGATCTGGTTATCAAGCAAGTCGCTACTGGGGTTTAATTGCCGCTTACAATCTGGAAGGTGTTGTTTTTAGACTCATCCAGGTGACGTGATCTGCCATGGAGTTAACCGAGGTATACTTAACAGTATGCCCCCGGTTACCCCCTGGCTAACTATTCTGACAAACCAAGTGCTTTTCTCTTGGTAGATATACGCTTATCCATCTCCGTGGCCGCCTTTTTGAAATCAGGCTCAACGAGAAATGAGGCTCCGAAGATGTCTTCAAGACCGCTCACCGCTATATCGGTTACCAGTTTCGATCCGGTAATCTGCGGCGGCGTACCAATCTGCACCGGTATTCCAGAGGCGACACAGTATAACCCGATGGCAACTGCCTTTTCCGAATACCACTCAGGAGAGGCTCCCCAGACAGGCAGATCGGAGATATCAACGCCCAGCGCATCTGCTATCATAGCGCAAAGGTGAATTACCCTTGAATTATCTACGCAGGATCCAAAATGAAGCGCCGGTGGAATGTTCAGGCTGTTGCAGATTTTCTTCAGCCCCTCACCCGCCATCTCAGCACCGCCTGGTACCAGCAGCCCTGCCTTGCCTGCCGCGGTGGTGACACAGCCAGTAACCAGCACGAGAATATCCCGCTTTATAAGCTCTTTTGCCAGACCGACATTCTGCGAATCATGCTGAAATTTCGGGTTGTTGCAGCCGACGATAGCAACAACACCGCGAATTGATCCACCCTTTATCGCCTCCAATAATGGTTCCAGTGATCCGCCCAGCATCTCAAGCAACGCTTCGTTTGAGAAACCGGTCATGACATCAACGGATGTATCCGGTATTTCCACTCTGGCTGAGTCACGCTCTTCATATGATTTTATGGCGATATCGACAATTTCTCTCGCCTGCGCAGCCGCTTTTGCAGTGTCGAAGGAGATGTGGGTAGCACCCGTGAACCGGGCCTTGTCAGCGGTTGTGATAAATTTGGTGTGATAACATGCCGCCGCCTGAACCATACTCGGCATGATGCACTGATAATCGACAACCACCGCCTCAACTGCTCCTGTTACTATGGCCAACTCCGTCATCAGATGATTTCCCGCCATCGGGATTCCCTGACGGCCCAGCAGCTCATTTCCCGTGCAGCACAATCCGCCGATATTAATCCCTTCTGCACCGGCAGCCTGTGCACGGTCTATCATTTCAGGATCCTTCGCAGCAGCCAGAACCATTTCAGATACAACCGGATTATGACCATGAACAAGTATATTCACATGATCGGCTTTAATAACACCGAGGCTCACCTTTGATTCAGATGGTTTGGGCAAGCCGAAAATAATATCAGAGAGCTCAGTACCAATCATGGAGCCGCCCCAGCCGTCGCCCAGAGAGGTCCTGGCTGAATGTAAAAGTGTACTCACGGCGTCGTTATCACAGCCCATATGAGTGCGATGCATCATCTCTGCTATTTCACGGTCTATGCCACGGGGCATAACTTTAAACTTGCGCCAGATCTCCCTGCGCACCTCTGGTACACGGGTGACGAACCCAAGCTCTTTCTTTCGGCTTCCGAAATCCGCGAAACAGATATCAGCCAGCTCTCCCGCAATATCGAGCATGGCTTTCCCTTCGGTATCAACACCCAGCTCTTCAGAGACCCTTCTCAGCTTATCTTCATTCCGGATTGAGTAGTCCGGTGCATCACCCTCAACAATCGCTTCAAGCAGCTCGATGAGATCTCGACCGTGGTCTGAGTGTCCGGCCGAACCCCCAGCTACGAAACGACCGAAATTTCGCGCAACAATAACATCACCGTCAGCACCGCAGATACCCCGCTGCATCTTCCCGTTTTCTTTAAGGCTGACCCTGCAAGGGCCCATATTGCAGTTTTTGCAGGTCAACCCCAGTTCACAGAATTTACAGCCTGGTTTCTGCTGTTCAAAACGATCCCAGACAGTTTCCACCCCGTCTTTTCGCGCCTTTGTTATCATTTGCTGCGCATCTTTCCAGATCGAGAGCTCTTCAGGAGTTTTGAGTTCTTTTAACATGACGAATCCTCCGATGAGATTTACGTTCCATACAGGTATAAACCTGTAGAATCAGAAAACGGTTTACCAATTATCTGACCGAAGAATACTTTACGAGATGAAAAATACTGTCGCGTGGCTGACAGATAGAGAAAAAAGAATTGAGACGTCTGGGAAGTGTAAACGACAAAAACAGTAAGGGCTGAGCAGCGCTTACTCTAAGCTAAAAACTATGTGTTGTCTAAACCGCCAACCGCTTCCAGAGCGGCAAGATTATGGATGATGAATTTACCTCGCTCTGGCCGGGCAATCAATTCAGCACGGCTCAGATCGCTCAACAACGTTGAGACCGTTTGGCGCGTAGAGCCAACAAGCCTGGCAATTTGCTCAACCGAGAGTTCAATTTTTACATGAACAGCCCCATCCTGATCTTTGCTGCCATGCTTCTTTGCTTCATTAACCAGCAGGGCAACCAGTCTGTGGTTTACATCTTTGAACGCCAGGCCATCTATTATCGAAAAAGAGGCTTTAAGAATATTGCCGAGCACACGGACCATGGCCTTGGTTATTTCGGCATCCCCTACCATCTCGCGCCTGAACGAATTCACATCGGTCAAGTATATTTCAGCCTCGGTAAGAGCCTGCACATAGGTCCCGGAGTGCGTGGAATAAATATCTCCCTCGGTCAAAATCCCCAGGTTGAATTCCTTGTCTTCATAACCGAGATAAACACGAACTCGGCCACTGATTACGATAAAAATACTATTCTCGCCCATACCCGGTTGAGAAATAAATGCACCTTTAAGATAGGTACGTTTAATAAGAGATGACTGCAGATTGGCAAATTCGGGTCGTTGCAAATGATCAAGAAGATTTTCTTCCAGAAATTTCATTCCCATGTTGACCTTTTTTCCTCCGGTCTGAAAGCAATATCATTAGGAGCGATCCTATTCTTACCTCATTGTAGTATATTAGCTTAAATGATTCAAAAGACCGTCAGCTGGCTTACGGTTTTCCCTGATACCTGTTCCATCATGCTGAACATATTCAACAGACGGTTAAGGCGCTTGAAGTGCAATGATGATCGCTACTACCCTCAACCAACAGTAATGACAAATACCTTCTATAAGCACAGAACAAATCCAATCGAACAGGAAAAAGATTTATTTAGTTTCTTCAGTGATTTATTTAAGAAGTCGCTACTCCAAAAGCGCTTAAAACCACACAATAAGCGATCGATAATCCCTGGCTCCTGCTATGTACGTTTTAACAGGCTCGTACTGGCTATATCACCATATTCCTGAGAGGTAGACCTGGCGATTTCAATGGAATTGACCAGAAATGGAGCAACAGTAAATTTTTCGCCAAAAATGCATCCTGGGGCATAAAAAACAAAAAAACAATCTATAAGGTGCTAATAGAGGTAACAAACCATCCTTCGGAAACTTGACCTCACTTCCCCTTTACGATGAAACTAATCTAAGCCCCAGTAGTCCTGATATGATAAGAAGCAAACAAATTACTCTCATGATGTCTCGGGACTCACCAAACAGAAACATGCCCAATATAGCTACTCCTACAGCACCGATACCTGTCCATACGGCGTATGCTGTACCTATTGGAATGGTTTTCATAGCAACTGAGAGCAACCAAAAGCTCACGCTCATAGCTGAAACAGTCAGAAGCGATGGTACAAGCTTTGTAAAACCATCTGTGTATTTCAACCCTATCGCCCATGCGCATTCAAACAAACCCGCCACTGCCAAATATACCCACGCCATATAAATTACCGATATTTTGATATATTAAGAGATAACAAATAATTAAGCAGACCCCGTATAATAGTCATTGTATACGATCATATAGGAGGAATGCATGTTAGGCAACCTGAAAGATACACCAAGGCGTCATCGCCTTCGTCAAACCAAAAGATTATTACTGCCAAGGTTAAGTGAATTTACAACACATTTTGTTATGATGTTTCCTCTATCTCTTGATCTAATGTTTTCGAAAGTAAAAATATCTCCTATACTTGGAAAAATTTTAAAGAGTATCTCTACCTCGTAGAAAGCTCAAAGTGTCCCATGGCAGACTTGCCCTTTCTCTGGTATATGCAGGTCTCTGGGATATTCTTCATTGTATACAAACAATCATCACAAAAGATATGAACGATACCTTCCAACAAATAAGCCTTGTTGGCTTTATGAAACACAACGGCGGCCTAGAGTTCAGAACAGTTTCTGAAACTGATTACCAATTCAGGGCCACAATTCAAGACATTCACTTGAATCCTGGTGGTATTACTCATGGTGGCTTCATCATGAGTC
>CAKZOA010000245.1 GCA_937132035.1 uncultured Desulfobulbaceae bacterium
ATACGTCTTTTTTCGACAACCACGAATATGCACAAGAGATGACACAAACACCGGTAACACCACCAACGGTATCAGTTTTGATACCGGCCCGCAACGGGGAAGCGACCCTGCGAGAACTGCTGGCGATGCTGTCGCTGCAGACCCTTACGCCGCATGAGGTCGTGGTTGCTGACTCAGCGTCAACAGACAATACTGCAGAGGTAGCCCGGCAGTATGGTGCCGGGCTTGTTGATGTAGATCCGGGGGAATTCGATCATGGGGGGACACGATCCATGCTGGCCCAAAGGGCACGGGGGGATATTCTCGTCTTTATGACCCAGGATGCGGTAATGAAAACAAGAGACGCTTTGGAGAAGCTTGTCGCACCGCTGCTCGAGGACGATGAAGTCGCCACCTCCTATGGCAGGCAGTTGCCGGCTTTCGATGCCGATTTTTTCGCCAGAAGCTTGAGGAATTTCAATTATCCGGGAAGTTCTGCCGTGCGATCCATGGCTGACCGGGAGCGTCTCGGCCTGAAAACTGTATTTACTTCCAACTCATTTGCCTGCTATCGCAGAAAATATCTAAGAGACGTCGGTTTTTTTCCGGCCAAGCTGATTTTCGGCGAAGACACCATAGTCGTTGCCCGGTTATTGCAAAAGGGCAAGAAAATTGTCTATGTTGGAGATGCTGAAGTATACCATTCTCACAATTATTCTCCCCTGGAAGAGTTCAGGCGGTATTTCGACATTGGTGTCCTGCATGCCACCCAGAATTGGTTCATTTCCGCCTTTGGCCAGGCCGAAGGGCAGGGCATTCAGTATGTCAGGCACGTTCTCGGTCTGCTTTTACAGGAAAAACGCTACACTCTTCTTCCTGAATTGCTGGCAAGGGTCTGTATGAAATATTGCGGATATAAACTTGGACGGTATTATAAGATGCTGCCCAAAGATCTGGTGCCGCGACTCAGTCTGCACAGGTCGTGGTGGCTGAAATCATCGTCGTGAAAGTGAAGACGAACACTATATGTTATCTATAAATCTGCGGGAACAGAGCTCCGTAATGGTCAGACTTCTGCATCTGATAGACTGTCTGACGGTCGTCGGATACCTCTGGCTGTTGGTCTATTGGTACCGTGTGCCCTGGAATATCCACTATACCAGGCTGTTACTGATAACATTCGTGCTCAGTTTCATCACTTTTCAATCCTTTCAGCTCTACAGATCCTGGCGTGGCTGGCAGTTCTATGCAGAGTTCATTGCCATCCTCAAAGCCTGGGGCGCCGTGATTGGACCGATATTGTTCTATTTTTTCATCTTCAAGATCTCACACGCCTACTCCCGGCTGGTGTTTCTTGGCTGGTCACTTACGACCCCCATACTGATTTTTCTCATCCATGTACTTTTTCGCAAACTGCTGCGCTATATACGCAGCAAGGGAAAAAACATACGGCGGGCCGTGGTCGCCGGAGCCGGCGAGTTGGGACAGAACCTGGTCAGAGAAATTGAATCCATACCATGGGCCGGAATAGAAATCCTCGGGTTCTTCGACGACAAGGTTGGCGAAGACATAAAAGAAGAGATGGGGAAGCCCATATTTGGTGATATTTCAACCCTGCCCGTCTATTTGAAAGAAAATGACATTGATTATGTCTATATCGCTCTGCCCATGAGAGCAGAAAAGAAGATATTCGCTATTCTTCGGGAATGCCGCTCTCTCGGGGCGAGGATATTCCTTATTCCGGATCTGTATGTTTTCGGCCTGCATCATGCAGAAGTACAATCGCTGGGGAAGCTGTTACTCCTTAATTTCAACCCCAACACCGAATGGAAAAGGAGTTTTGATGTCCTCTTCTCACTCTTTGTCCTGTTCGTCACGCTGCCCCTTACCCTTATTGTCGGTCTGCTAATAAAACTCGAGGACGGCGGACCGGTCATCTACCGGCACAAACGCATTACCGCCACGGGCAAGGTATTTGACTGCCTGAAGTTTCGAACCATGCGTTTAGGAGCCGAAGACGAGCTTAAGAAACTGCTGGCTGAAAATGAAGCCTTGCGGCAGGAATGGCAGAAAAGCTTTAAACTGAAAAAGGATCCTCGCATAACCAGGGTAGGCAGGTATCTGCGTAAAATGAGCATTGATGAGCTGCCGCAGTTTGTCAATGTTCTCAAGGGGGAAATGAGCGTAGTCGGTGCCAGACCGATTGTTGCCCATGAGCTTACGGAGTTCTACAAAGAGAGTGCTGGCCGCTACTGTTCAATGAAGCCGGGAATCACCGGCTTATGGCAGGTTGGAAAAAGATCCGACACTGAAAACTATACCGACCGGGTACAGATGGACGACTGGTACATACTCAATTACTCGCTGTGGACCGATATTAAAATTATATTTCGCACGGTCATCGCTGTTTTTAAGGGCAATGGCGCCTATTGAGCAACGAACAGTGCTGTTCTGTGCCTCGAAAAGTCATACTCTTGTTTGCCAACCAATAATGATTATCCTGTGTGTTTATTTGTACCATATCAGTGCTTAACCAAGGAGAGAACATCATGTCTGAAAACACGCAACAGATTACTCTGTCTCATGCCCGGCAGGAAGCATCCTCGATTTTTCTTGCCAAGGTCTTCAACTGGATGGCCACTGGACTCGGCCTGACCGGGCTCGTTGCCCTGGTTACCTCTGAGACCGGAATGGCCTTGAAAATCGCCTCCAGCCCCCTCTTTTTTATTCTCATCATTGGTGAGTTGGGAATGGTCTTTTATCTCTCCGCACGGGTCGAGAAAATCAAGGCGGCAACGGCCTCATTGCTGTTCTACTTCTATGCCTTTCTTAATGGCCTGACGTTATCGGTCATTTTTCTGGCCTATACACGAACATCGATTGCCGGAACCTTCTTTATCACTGCCGGTATGTTTGGGGCGATGGCTGCCTACGGGACGGTGACGAAAAAAGACCTGTCTGGCTGGGGCTCTTTTCTCTTCATGGGACTGATCGGCATAATCATCGCTTCCATCGTCAATATATTTCTTGGTAGTTCAAGCCTTTACTGGGCTATTTCTCTTATAGGCGTCTTCATCTTCACCGGTCTCACCGCCTATGATGTACAAAAACTGAAAAAAATGGGCGAACAAGGCATCCTCGACCAAGGCGAAGAGGCGATAAAGAAAGGTTCGATAATGGGAGCTCTTGCCCTTTACCTCGACTTTATTAATCTTTTTCTCATGCTTTTGAGATTTTTCGGAGCCAGCCGGAATTGAAATCACGCATGAACAGCAATTATTTTTCAGTGCTGAGCGAAGCGTCCTCTACTCCGGAGGCCTAGGCACATGGGGACTGGCTTTGCCGGAAATATTATTGTAGTCGGCGTCTGCGGCAGCATTGCCGCTTTCAAGGTTGCAGGATGGGTAAGTACGCTTGCCAAAGAAGAGGCGAGGGTTCCTGTCGTCATGACGGACTCGGCGCAGAAATTCATAACACCTCTGACATTTGCCGCTTTAACCGGTGAATCCGTCTATACGTCGATGTTCGCTGACGAACACAGCGGCGCCATGTCGCATATCGAGCTCGCTCAGGAGGCCTCCGTCTTTCTCATTGCGCCGGCTTCGGCACAGACCATCGCCAGATTGGCCCATGGTTTCGCCGATGATCTTCTCAGCACCGCCGTGCTAGCCACCAGAGCCCCGGTTATCGTTTGTCCGGCCATGAACACCAGGATGTATCAGCATCGCGCCACTCAGGACAATTTAAGCAGACTGCGCCAGTTGGGGTATACGGTGGTCGATCCGGAATCCGGTCTCATGGCCTGCAAGGATGAAGGTCCGGGCAGGCTGGTGGAGTGGGAGAGTGTGCAGGAAGTGCTGTGGCGCTCTCTACGGAGTCTCGATCTTCAGGGAGAACAGGTCCTGGTGACAGCAGGTCCCACACGGGAACCGATCGATCCCGCACGTTTCATCAGCAACCGCTCCTCCGGCAAGATGGGCTATGCCCTTGCCCGTGCCGCCTATCGACGTGGGGCCGATGTCGTTTTAGTCAGCGGCCCTTCGACACTCAACTGCCCCTACGGAGTCCGGCGGATCATGGTCGAGACCGCAGCAGAAATGTTCGAAGCTGTCTGCCGCGAGTTTGAAAAGGCCACCATTCTGGTAAAGTCAGCCGCAGTCAGTGATTTCCGGCCGGCCGTGCAGCACGAGCACAAGGTCAAAAAGAAAAATGGCGCTCCGGCGCTGGAACTCGTCCGCAACCCCGATATTCTCTATGAAATAGGTCGCAAGAAACGAAAACCGGGGCAGCTTGTAATCGGCTTTGCCGCCGAAAGCGAGAATCTGGAGATGGAGGGGAAAAGAAAACTCCAGCGCAAAAACCTGGATATGATCGCCGTCAATGATATCAGCGGCTCCGATACCGGTTTCGAGGCTGACACCAATCGCCTGATTCTTCTCACAGGCGATGAAACCATCGAATTGCCTCTCCTGTCGAAGAGTGAAACGGCCGACAGGATTTTCGATGTTCTTAAGGAAAAATTCCGATCATCGCCTCTTTCTTAGGTCGCCGGTGTGAACAGAGACGAACGAGCAATACTCCGGGTTACCTGCTACGGTCATTTTCTAAGCCATTTCAATATGCTGGTCTTCCCGGCCATACTTATTCCGCTCTCCCAGCGTTTCCAGTTGGACATGGTCGAGACCCTGTCTTTGTCCTTTTGGATGTATCTGCTTTTCGGGGTTTCCGCTCTTCCCTGGGGGATGGTTGCCGACAGGCTGGGTGCCAGAAAAATGCTGGTGCTCTATCATCTCGGAGCCGGAGTTTGCGGTTTACTGGCCGCCTTTTTCAGTGATGATCCGCTGCTTTTCAGTATAGCCCTTACCGGAATCGGGTTTTTTACAGGCATATATCATCCGGTAGGCCTTGGCTGGATCGCCCGTGACGTTCGCAATACCAGCATCGGTATGGCCTATAACGGCATGTTCGGCAATCTCGGTCTGGCTGTGGCCCCTCTGCTTGCCGGCGTCGTCAATCTTTTCTGGGGGGTCACCGCGGTCTACGGGGTTGTCGGATTAGCCAACCTCGGCGGCCTCCTTCTGCTCACGGACACCGGCAAGAACGGCGAGATTGAGTTTGCCCCTCAAAAAGAGGTGGAGTCGGGCAGGGGGCTTGTGTCGTTTGGCATACTTCTGGTGGCCATGATGCTCGGCGGCATAGTCTACCGGGGTACTTCGGTGACCTTGCCGGCCTATTTCGAACTGAACAACAGGCAGCTGTTTCTCTGGCTCGAGCAGATGTTCGGCGGCATCGGTACGGAAAACGTCGTAGCCACCTTCGCCACCTCGATGATATACCTTGTCGGTATAGCAGGTCAATATGCCGGCGGCAAGGTCGGCGAAAACTATGACCTGCGCAAGGGATATCTGATTTTTCATTGTATCACCATTCCGGCGGCTGTAGCCATGGCGCTGACGAGCAATATTCCTCTTATCGGCTTCGCTCTGATACATTCGTTTTTTCTCTTGGGCATGCAGCCCATTGAGAATACACTCGTTTCCAGGCTGGCACCGCCCGGCCTGATGAGTTCGGCCTATGGCATGAAATTTATTCTTACCTTCGGCGTGGGCGCCCTGGGGGTCAAGGTCATCGAAGTGGTGAAACCTCTGTATGGTCTGTCGGCAATATACCTGGCCCTGGCGGTTGTTTCCCTGGTTCTGGTGGCATGCATAGGCGTTTTGATGACCAAAACGAGAAGCCTCAGCCGGGCTAGAAGGTAACGAAAAAGCATATCGTCTTGGTCAATGATTATGAAAAAGCCCAGACCGCCTTCATCAACTGGTATCTTGAGAAAGATCGGCCTGCCGATTCACGCCATTGCGCATATATCCATCGTCTCGCTCATACATTCCATGTGGTTGCGGTTAAGCGGCAGGGACTATATTATAACGGGAGAATGTTCGATGTGCGGGTGCTGCTGCCAAAGAATCAACCTTAAATATCGGCGGGGATGGATTCGGAGGGAGTCTCAATTCCATGAACTTATAGAACAAATTCCTGAATATAGTCGATTTTCTGTTCTCCCCGAGGAGCAAACCGGCACCTACCTCAACTTCAGCTGCAGCTGGTATGATCCGCAGTATGGCTGTTCCGATTATGACAACCGCCTTGATATCTGCAGAAATTATCCGGGAAAATCGCTGCCGGTACAGGGTGGAAAGCTGCTGCCGGGCTGCGGATATCGCTTTAAAGAAGGTATCCCCTTCGACAGGCGTTTGGCAAAAGAGATGAAGAAAATCCAAAGAAAATGAAAACCATACTCGTTGTTGAACCTTATTACGGCGGCTCCCATAAACAGTTTCTCGAGGGATTGAGCCGGTGGGTCGAGGCGGAATGGATATTTCTCACTTTACCGGCGCGAAAATGGAAAATGCGTATGCAGCTTTCCGCTCCCTGGTTTGAACAGCAGGTCCGTTCAATGCCGAGGCATCATTTTCATGCTGTTCTCTGTTCGAGCTTTGTCGATGTCGCTGTACTCAGGTCGCTGCTTGTCAGGCTCCCGGGCTGGAACCGGCAATGCATTTTCTGCACATACTATCATGAAAATCAATTTGTCTATCCATCTCAGGTCGATGATCCCTCGCAGTTCCAATTTACTTCGATTAATTTCACCACCGCCCTGGCCTCTGATCGGATTGCCTTTAATTCCAGATTTAACCGTGACTCATTTCTCGAGAACAGCGCGCTCTACTTGCGTAAAGCCGCAGATATGGATTTAGAAAAATGCCTCGTGGAGACTGCGGCGAAGAGCACGGTTCTCTACCCCGGTCAGGATTTTACAAATTTTCCAAATGGCAGCACGGGAAAGAACAGCCATATTCCGGTGATCTGCTGGAACCACCGATGGGAACATGACAAAAACCCTGAGGAGTTTTTTCATGTTCTTGAATGGCTCGACAGCCTTGGTGAGGAATTTCGACTGGTGGTTCTCGGTCAGTCCTTCGCTGCAGCACCGGCGATTTTTTCCAGAGCAAGAAAAGTTTTTCATTCTAAAATCAAACATTTTGGCTATATTGAAGACAAAGATGAATACCTTCGCCTGCTTACCGAATGCGATATTGTCGTTTCCACATCCCACCATGAATTTTTCGGTATAGCCGTTATCGAAGCCGTAAGGGCCGGCTGTATACCCCTGGTTCCCGACAGGCTTTGCTATCCGGAACTGTATCCGCGTCGATACCGCTATGGGGATAGCGAGCTTGGACAAAAACTCCGTGCGCTCATGCAGACAATCCGAGAAAAAGGGGGCTGGGAGTGCCGTTTCGATACGGAGAGATTTACCTGGACAGGCCTGCACCGCCAGTACCAGCGATGGTTGGCACTTGACGAGGAGTGAAGACGGAAAGTATCAGTAATCGGTGAGGCAGGGGAAGAGGTATCCGGATTTAGGTATGTTTCACGTACGAGCGTATCTACCATGATACTCTACACTACAAGAGCGTAATGAGACTAGAGAAGCAGGCGGAGAGGCGGCAGTTATGGCGGACAATATTGTCTTGATAGGATTTATGGGAGTTGGCAAGGGGCAGGTGGGGCGGGCGCTTGCCGCATTGACTTCTCTGTTCGTTGTTGATTGTGATGATCTCATTGAAAGCGCCATGAACATGAAGGTCAAAAAGATTTTCAGTGTTCATGGTGAAGAGAGCTTTCGCCGGCAGGAAAAGCGAACAGCACTCTGGCTGGAAAAAAATGTCACGCAAACTATCATTTCTACCGGTGGCGGTTTCATCAGTGTTCCCAATCTCAGGAAGATCGGAACGGTTATTTATCTTCATGCAGAATTTGATGATATAATCGCCAGGCTGCATGCCCATCCCAACGCCAGTAAAAAGATAAAGAAGCGACCCTTGCTCGGGGACTTGGAGGCGGCACGCAAACTCTACAACGCGAGACGTATACTTTACACAGAGGCAGCGGACATAACAGTAGACGTGCGTGATGGCACAGCAGAAGACATTGCCCGAATAGTTGCCGACGCCTGTAATCTCAGAAGAGGGTGAGTTCAGCGTTTGGTTTTGGCGAAATCGAGCATTCTCTGTATGGGTATACGGGCTTTGCGGGCAAGTTCCGGTGAGATATGGATTTCATTCGTGCCGTTTTTGAGAACGTCGTACAAATTCTGCAGGGAATTCATGCCCATCCAAGGACAATGGGCGCAACTCTGACAGGTGGCGCCTTCTCCAACCGTCGGCGCCTCAATCAGTTCCTTTTCAGGAGCCAGTTGTCGCATTTTATTGAAGATACCGGCATCGGTGGCTACTATGAATTTTAAATTGTTCATTTGTGTCACGGCTTTTATCAGCGCGGTGGTTGAGCCAACGACATCTGCCTGGTCTATAACCTCTTCCGGTGATTCCGGATGGACGAGAACAGCGGCATCGGGATGGAGCGCCCGCAGCCGCTGCAGGGCAAAGACCTTGAACTCCTCGTGAACGACACAGGAGGCCGGCCAGAAAATCATGTCGGCCCCGGTGGTTTTTTGGATATACTTTCCCAGATGTTTGTCAGGAGCCCAGAGTATTTTTTCTCCCCGCTCCTTGAGATGTCTGACGACGTCAAGGGCAATGCTCGAAGTTACAACCCAATCAGAGCGGGCCTTGACTTCGGCACTGGTATTGGCATAGACAACGACAGTGTGTTCGGGAAAGCGGTCACAGAAAGCGCTGAAAAGATCAGCGGGGCATCCCTCGTCGAGAGAGCAGGTTGCCTTCAACTCGGGCATGAGAACACGTTTTTCATGATTCAGTATCTTCGAGGTTTCGCCCATGAAACGAACGCCTGCGACAACCAGCGTATCGGCCCTGCTTTCTGTGCCAAAGCGAGCCATTTCCAGCGAATCGGCGACGCACCCTCCTGTTTCTTCGGCCAGGTCCTGCAACCGGCCATCGGTGTAATAGTGGGCAACCAGCACGCCGTTTTGCTCCTCGAGCATATCCTTGATCGAGTGTTTGAGTTCGGCCTCTTCATGTTCGGTGAGTTCCGGCCACTCGGGGTGATCCGGTACTTTGACGATGGGAATGTCGATGGTGATTTTGCTCATGTATTATGTATCGGGGGACACCAGGGAGCGCAACACTTACAGCAGAGAAAAGAACCGCAAGTGGAAACTCCTTATAATTTTTTTGATTACCCCTTATTCTCAGCAACTTGGTCTGAGACAGGGATACTCTTTTCCCGGTATGCCATAAACCCATAGCTGGGGGCTCGACTACAG
>CAKZOA010000246.1 GCA_937132035.1 uncultured Desulfobulbaceae bacterium
GCGCGATTACAAACTGCAGCACTACAACGAGATGCCGGAGCAGCGCGCCAACAACATGACTCGTTTGAGCTCATTGCAGGAGCAATACCAGGACAGACAGAATTCTATTCAGGACCTGGAAAGAACCCGTGTATTGGTCCAGGACCAGATTACGGTCCGGAAACAGATGATTGAAGAAAACCGGAGGCTGCGCCTGGCTTTATCGGAGCAGGCCCAGGGGCGTGGCAGGCAGGCTGTTGAGTCGGATGAGGACAAATTGATCCGCATGAACGAAGAACTCGAACAGCTGCTTCTTCGGTATACGGAGCGACACCCGGAAGTACAGTTGTTGAGAAAAAGAATCGCCGATCTGGAGAAGAGAGTACAACCCGGAGAGGAACAGGCCGGAGGAGGTCCGGGTGACTCCGAGGCCGGCACACCGGGGCAGTTTGACACTGTTCTGATAGATTTGCAGATGCAGCTCAGGGAAATCGGCTTGAGCATCAAGCGACTGGAGAATGAAAAAGAAAACATCATGGCGATGATCGAGAAATATGAAGAGTGGGTCGAGGCGGCTCCGGTACGAGAGGCGGAATGGTCGGCGCTTACCAGGGAGTATGCCGAGCTTCGAAACCATTATGATTTTCTCATGGCCCAGAATCTGCAAGCCGGATCTGCTCTTAATCTGGAGCGCCAGCAAAGAGGAAGTCAGTTCAAAATAGAAGATTTAGCCCGAGAGCCAAAGAAGCCTATACGACCGGACTTCCTTAGAATCATGGCCATAGCTTTTCTAGCGGGGACGGGACTTGGCTGTGCGCTGGCATTTGGCCGGGAATTTCTGGATCCCTCCTTTAAGGACCCAGGGGAAGCTGAAAGCTTCCTTGGAGTAGGGCTTCTCTGCACCGTGCCCCATTTGACCCTGCAAAGGGAAAAGGTTCGCGGAGGAGTCGCAGGTTTTTTCTGGCTCCTTTTGCTGCTGAGTTTAACCGTTGCCCTTGCGGCGGCGGTTATCCATTACTGGAGGCAGGGGCTGATTATAGTATGAAATTGAGCAGATCTGGTCTTCGAGGTTTTGGGAAAAATTGAAACCCACAAATTGTATCGAAAAAGACGATGGATTTCTCGGGTTATTAAGTTGTTAGCGTGCTTGGCGGGAGCGGTATGGGAAAAATTTCAGATGCATTGGGAAAAGCGGGAAATAAAGAGCGGCCCGAGTCCGGCTCTGTAACCGAAACCGAGAATCGGAGACGGCCGGAGGTTAAGCGCTCCGCCCCTGCTTCTCAGCCGGTTCCTCAAGCTGAGATACCGGAGGTGGTATCCTGGGACAAGCGTTTTTCTGCGGCGGTGAACGAGGATCAGTATTTGCCGGAGATTTTCAGAACACTCCGTTCCCGGATATTGTACCCTGATGAACACCATAAAGTACCACGAACGATAATGATAACCTCCACTGTTCCGCAGGAGGGAAAGAGTTTTATCAGCGCTAATCTCGGTGTTTCGCTGGCGCAGGGTATGGATCAGCATTCTCTGCTGGTCAGTTGTGATCTTAGAAGGCCCACGCTGGGCAAGCTGTTTGGTATTGAGGAGCGGCTGGGGCTGGTTGATTATCTCAGAGGAAACAGGGAACTTACCGGTTTGATACGTAGAACATCAATTGCCAAGCTGTCCCTGCTGCCAAGCGGGAGATCGCCGAGTAATCCTGCGGAGCTGCTGGGGTCTTCCAGGATGGAAGCCCTGGTTGAAGAGTTATCTCACCGCTATGAGGATCGAATAGTTATTTTTGATAGTCCGCCTTTCCAGCTCGCGCCCGAATCAACCGTTCTGAAGCAGTTGGTGGATGCTGTGGTGCTGGTGGTTCGCGAGGGGAAAGCGGGAAAATATCAGATTAGGAAAATTGTCGAGGAAATCGGCAAAGACAAACTGCTTGGCATTGTTTTTAACGCTCACACCACCAATATCATCGAGAGGTCGATGATGAAAGGGTATGGCAGTTACTACCCGACGCAGGGATACAACTACAAATAAATTACCATTTTAAGCGCTTCATTCCTGCTGCATCAGTTCAAGTTCGGCGAGCAGAGCCTTTGCCTCCTCTCTTTCCGCGAACGAGCTGTGGTTTTCCAGTATTTTTGTCACAATTTCAGCTGCTTTTTTGCTCTGTTTGTTTCCTTTCAGCGCCAACGCCAGATGGTAGGAGATGGTTGGGTGTCCTGGTTGTTCGCTGAGGGCCAATTCGAATTGGGGTATGGCAAGGGTGAAAGAGCCTCTGAGGTAGTGGATCCAGCCAAGTGTATCGGCAATGAATGGATCGTCAGGGAGTTGCTGTTTGGCCAGCAATGCCAGCCCCAAAGCTTCTCCTGTGTCTCCGTCGGGCCTGGAGGCTATCAGCCAGGCAAGATTATTGGCGGCGGGAGCAAAGTCCGGCTGTATTTCCAGAGCCTGTCTGTAATACTGCATTGCTTCTTCAACCTTACCTTCGGACTCGGACAACGAGGCCATCCCCATATAGCCCTGCATCCATTGAGGGTTTTGTGCAATTATGGCGCGATATTTTTCTTTGGCTTCGTCCTCTCTGTTGAGTTGGACCAATATTTTTCCAGATGCCGTGTATGCGCTGAGGTTGCCGGGGTTCAGTTCGATGGCTTTGTCGTAGGACGCGAGTGCAGCGTCCAACTGGTCCTGTCGCTCCAGTATTTTTCCCAGGAGCAGATGCAGTCCGCTGCTTGACGGCGCTTTTTCTATCTGGGTGCGAATAAATTCTTCGGCGCCGGCAAGGTTGTCCCGGTACTGTAATTGCATCAGTAACAGAACTGCTCTACTGTTGCCGGGATTGAGCTGGAGTATTTTCTCGAGCAGTGTGATACCCCGGGCCTGATCCCCGCTGCTGAGCAGCGCTGTTGCAAGGTAGCCAAGCACTTCGATATTGTCACCCTGGGCATTAATCTTTTCAAAGAGCGTGACTGCCTCGGCAAACTCTTTTGCTCCCATCATGGCTCTTCCCAGAGTTATGGCGGCTCGCAGGTTTGACGAGTTTAAACGCAAGGCGATGGCGGCGTGCTTTTTGGCTTGCTGAAAGTCACCACTGAGGAAGAGGAGATGGCCCAGAAGGGCATGATATTTTGATTCTTTGCCATTGTGCTCGATGGCGGTGGCCACGGAAAATTGTGCCAGAGCGATCTGTCCAATCGACATTCGGGCCAAACCAAGATAAAAATAGGGTTCGGCCCATTTGGGGTAGTCGCTGTTGAGATTTTCTAAAATCTCTATTGCTTCGTGCTGGTTCTGTTCTTTCAGGAGAAAACGGGCTTTGAGCAGATTGGCCTCACCGTGGTTCTGGTTTTCTGCCAGGACTTCGTCAAGAAGTTTCTGTGAAGCGTCAAATTCCTTTTGTTCAAAATAGAGTTTGGCAAGTGCCGCGCTTATATCTGCGTTTTCGCCGATTTCGGCGCGTGTTTGCGTCAGTATCTCAACAGCCTCGGCCAAGGAACCTTCATCCATATAGAAATCAGCGAGCATTAAGCGGTAGCGGGCATCTTCCGGGGCCGTTTCAATTACCTTGAGAAGATCCTTCTCAACGCTTGCCATATCACCTTTGCCGCGGTGAAAACCGGCCAGCAATAAATGGGTTTGGGGGTTGTCGGGAAATTTTTCCGCCAATTTTGATAATATTGTCTCTGCCTTGTCGTTTTCTTTCCTGCTGTGGTAAAAGGCAAGCATCGTGCTGTAATTGTAAAAATTATTTTCTCCGGCAGTGATTGCTTTTTCAAAGGCTTTCTCGGCTTCGAGAAAATCCTTGGATGCGGCATATATCCTCCCCTTGATATTCAGAAGTTTGTCCGAGGTGTTTACGTCTTCACCGATCCTTTGCAGAGCCGTCAGTGCTTCTTCAAAGTTTCCCTCAATAAGCTCGAGGTTGGCAAGCAGTGCCAGTCCTTCCTTGTGGTCCGGATCTTTTGTCAGAATCCGCTGTACTAATGGCCGGACTTGTTCGTTCTGCCGGGAGATCAGATACAGTTCCGCAGCCTTCAGGCTCGCGTCCAGATTGTCATGATCAAGATCGGCGGCTCTGATAAGGTGGTGCAGGGCGTTTTGAGGATCTCTTGCTTTAAGATACAGTATGCCCAGCTGGTACCTGGCCGCAGCATGGTTTTCGTCAATCTGTAGCGCATTACGAAGCTCGA
>CAKZOA010000247.1 GCA_937132035.1 uncultured Desulfobulbaceae bacterium
GTTGCAACCTGCGCCGAGGGTACGTTTACAGCCTTATAAGGCCTGCCAGATTTTACTTTGACAATATATTACTCCTCTGCTATGTGTACGTTCACCTGCAACCGGTGAGACGGCAGAGGGAGTAAACTCTGGGCAATAGATCCCATGGAATACCTGGGTTCCCTCGATGATACCGCCAACACCGCTTGGTCTTTTCGAGCCTGTCGAGCGGTGTCGGCCTGTCGCCTTGTCCAGCCTCTCTCATCGCGACCGTTGACGGCGGCGGCGCATCGTTCTATAGACCAATCGATCGTTGTCCCCTCTCTGATGCCCCAGAAACAGCTACAGGGGGCACAGAATAGCACATCCGGACGGCCGCTATGCGAAGGTCCGGTCCGATACAGGTTGTGTATGAATATATTCATCGTCTACTATCATCCGGAGCCACAAAGCTTCAACGGCGCTCTGCTCGCAAGAGCCAAAGGTGTTTTGGAGGAAAATGGCCATAGCCTGCGTATCTCCGACCTGCATGATAAAGCTTTCAATCCCGTCTCCGGACGCCATAACTTCACCACTGTCGACAACGCCAACTTCTACAAGCAGCAGTTTGAAGAACTCAACGCCACGGAAAAAAACGGATTTTCCCAAGAAATAGCAGGGGAAATCGACAACATATTCTGGTGCGACATGATGATCTGGCAATTTCCACTGTGGTGGTTCGGCCTGCCCGCGCCTCTCAAAGGCTGGGTCGACAGGGTATTTGCCATGGGAAGAGTCTATGGCAATGGCAGATATTATGACAACGGGGTTTTTCGAGATAAACGGGCCATGCTGTCACTGACCACTGGCGGACCGCAGGAAGCGTACATGGAAGATGGCTTCAACGGTGATATCTACGCAATCCTGCGACCGATTCACCGTGGCATCCTCGAATTTGCCGGCTTTACCGTACTGCAACCCCACATCGTCTATGGTCCCGCCCACCTCACCGAAGAGGAACGAACGCTTCTGCTCGATAGATATGGACGACGGCTGGGAAATATTGAGTCGGAAAAGCCTATGGCGGTGGGCCGCTACGGCTGATAAGGCGTACAATTGAAAGCGGACCTCCCGGAGGCAAAATATGAATAGCGCCTGGAAAGCGGCTCTGCTCTCGGCTCTGGTCATCCCGGGTCTTGGCCAGCTTGTTCTCAAAAGCTATGTGCGGGGCAGCATCATGATTACCACGGTGGTCCTCATTCTTGTGGCACTGTCGTTGAAGATCATCGGCATAGCCCTGTCCACACTCGCCAAAATCGAAGACAGCGCCGTGATGCTGAACGTGATGGACATTGTCGCCATTGGTTGGCAGGCCGCAAAGAACTCAGGCGGACCGGCCTTTTCCGTTCTCCTCCTGCTGCTGATGGGCTGCTGGATATATAGCACTATCGATGCCTATCTGCTCGGCGGCAGGCACAACCACAACCGGTAGCCTTCCTCGCCGGTAGCGTCGCCGTGGAGCTCGACCAAAGCCGTCCAGCGACGGATAATCACTGTAATACCTATGTCTGGGAAATTGCAAAGTCCCCCGGCAGGGTCGTTGACTGCACTCCTGGGAGGTACAGTCCATCACTCGGCGCTGAAGTAAATATCTCCGTAATAGGCTATCGCCGAACCGCCGCCGTTATCGCTGTCCGTCATGACGGCAACAGCCCCGACGGTATCCGGTCGGATGCCGTAGCATTTGAAAATATCTTCTCTGACGTCATGTTTTTCCTCTACCCACCTGCCGACGGCGTCATCTCCGGACTGCACCACAAACATACAGGCCTTGTCGGTGAAAGCATTGGGCCAGGTTTCGCCCAGGCGCTGGTCGGCGCTCCAGACATAATTCAGCGCCCGGGTATCCCAGAACCAGGGACCGACGCTAAATAACACGTATACTCTGGCAGCGTAGTCATCGCCTGACTTGGTCCTTTCGTCGCCTCCTGGCGGCAACTTGCCGACTTTCCAGGACCAGTTGAGTTGCGGCGTCGCTTCCAAATCGACCTCCAGCTCCCTGACAAGGCCCGAGGCCGTGCCGTCGCTGCGGGCCTCCAAAACCCAGCCCTTGGGGGCATCTTCCACCAATCGGTAACGGGTTTGGCCGGCAAAATCCTTCTCCTCCCATTGCTCCAGAGCCTTTTGAGAAAAGAGGCCGATATCGATTCGCTCCTGCCCGGCACACACCGCGGGCGCGGTCAGAAAAGCGACACCATAGACAATAAGGGCAATCGGGTTCACAAGGAAAAGAGCCTCCACCAGGGGATATGCAGGAGAATTACGATTTTTCTCCGATTACGACGTCTTCAGGAAGTCAAGCGCAGCCCACATGAGATGAGAGTGGGAGTATTGGTTTTCTGAAAAACACTACAGAGATGAAAAAAGTGCTTTCTCCAACGTGTTCACGGCAGTACCGAGTACGGCAAATCAATCAAACTTATACAATGATATCATCCTTGCAAGAGAAAAGAAACGAGAAGAACATACTTCAAAGGAAGTAGGTTTGGAAATATTGAACAGCCGGCCGAAACCTAGGCTCGTACCGTAGCCCTACCACTACAGCGGCTGGACACCCCGAAACATCTCTGCTGTCACCACGACCGATGTATGCAGCGCAACATGGGTGTGAAAAGAGTTTCCCGGATGTACTCCACTATCGGATTGAATCCGGTCCTGCAGGATTTTCCTGTGTCGGCCTCTCTGCACGTGGTGATCGGGTACGATCTTGATTATTTCCGCTCCACCAGTGTCGCAGCCGCCTCAGGCTTCAATCCTAATGCGACAGCAACCATAATGCCCGCCTGAACCGCGGCAGCATAAACTCACTGGTGCAAATATTGCATTTCCTCCATAAAAGCGCCTTCTTCCACTGTGAACAGGTCATGGAGGGTGCCCATTGACGAAGAAATACCGATAATTGGTCCCGGACAGCCAGGGAGGGAGCTACCTCCTTGAATAGACGATACATGAGAAAACAAGAATGGAGATTTCTGCTGCCGTTCGACACAAACCAGTTACCCGGAAACATGGAGATGCCGATGACCCGAGAAGAAAGTGAGCCGAAGCAATATGACAACAATGACCGTGATGAAAATGTCAACAGCAACGACAGCGGCTCAGATCAACACAGCGATAACAGTGAACATGACAATCACGCCAGTCACCATGAACACATGGTACAAGACTTCAAGCGAAGATTTTTCGTCTCCCTGGCGCTAACCGTGCCGCTGGCGATACTGTCGCCAATGCTCCGTTCCTTGATCGGCTTCGGTGACGAGGTCTTCTTCAGTGGTCATATGCTGGTGATGCTCGGTCTGGCCACCGCCATCTTTTTCTACGGCGGCTGGCCGTTTCTCAAGGGGCTTGTCGATGAACTCAAAGATGGCGCTCCCGGAATGATGACGCTTATCGCCCTGGCCATCACCGTCGCCTACCTCTACTCCGGACTGGTTGCCCTGGGCATCCAGGGGAAGGTGTTTTTCTGGGAACTGGCCAGTCTCATCGACATCATGTTGCTGGGCCACTGGATCGAGATGCGCTCGGTGATGGCAGCCTCCGGAGCTATGGAGGAACTTGCCAAGCTGGTGCCCGGCAAGGCTCACCGGCTTAAGGAAGACGGTTCCACCGAGGACGTATCCGTCAGCGAGCTGCAGAAGGGAGACCGGATCCTGGTCAAGCCGGGCGAGAAAATCCCTGCCGACGGCACGATCACAGACGGTCGTTCCTCGCTCAACGAGGCCATGCTCACCGGTGAATCCAAACCTGTGGAAAAGAAAGAAAAAGACCAGGTCATCGGTGGAGCAGTCAACGGCGAGGGGTCGCTCACCGTCGAGGTACGGAAAGTAGGCAAGGACTCTTTTCTCAATCAGGTCATGGACATGGTCGAAAAGGCGCAGAAATCCAAATCCAAGGCCCAGGGGCTGGCAGACCGGGCCGCCGCCTGGCTGGCCTTTGTCGCCCTGGGATCGGGAGCGGTGACGCTGGCGGCCTGGCTGCTGCTGTCGGCCAAGGAGTTCAGCTACGCCCTGGAAAGGACGGTTACGGTGATGATCATCACCTGTCCTCACGCCCTGGGCCTTGCCATCCCGCTGGTGGTGGCGGTGACCACGGCCCTGGCCGCCAATCGCGGCGTTCTCATCCGCAATCGAACGCCCTTCGAACGGGCCCGTGAGATCGATGCCGTGCTTTTTGACAAGACCGGCACCCTCACCAAGGGCGTCTTCGAGGTGAGTGATACCGTAAGCTTTGGCGATATGAGCAGCGAGGAGATACTCAAGCGGGCAGCCGGAGTCGAGTCCCATTCCGAACACCCCATCGCCCAGGCCATTGCCGACGGCGTCGACGATCCGTATGATGCCTCGGATTTCCAATCGATCACCGGCAGGGGCGCCAAGGCACAGGTGCGAGACAAAACGGTAATGGTGGTGAGCCGCAGGTATCTGGACGAGGAAAATATCGACTATGATCACGACAAGGTAAAAGCCCTGCTCGATGAAGGCAAGACCGTGGTCTTTATTCTCGAAGAAGGTTCCCCACTGGGTGCCGTAGCCCTCGATGATACCGTTCGCGATCAGTCCAGGGAGGCTATCAGCCGTCTCAAGGAGATGGGCATAAAGGTCATGATGATCACCGGCGACAACGACAAGGTCGCCGCCAGGGTAACAGAAGAACTCGATATCGACGAGTACTTCGCTGAAGTGCTGCCCGAGGAAAAGGCCAAGAAGGTAGAGGAAGTCCAGAAGCGCGGCCTCACCGTCGCCATGACCGGCGACGGCGTCAACGACGCGCCGGCGCTGGCTCAGGCCGATGTCGGCATCGCCATCGGCGCCGGTACCGATGTTGCCGTGGAAACAGCGGACATCGTTCTGGTCAAGAGCAATCCCATGGACATGGTGACTATACTCGATCTCTCCAAAGTGGCCCGACGAAAAACCATCCAGAACCTTGTCTGGGCGACGGGTTACAATGTGTTTGCCATTCCTCTGGCGGCAGGGGTCTTGTTTTTCATGGGCGTAATTCTCAGTCCGGCCGTGGGCGCCGTTCTTATGTCGCTCTCGACGGTGATTGTCGCCATCAACGCCAAAATGACCTCATTGCCGGACGACAAAAAAGAAGATGAAGAGCACGGCCGGATGCAGCAGGAAAAACAGCCGGCATAACCAGGCGAGAGGCGGAGCA
>CAKZOA010000248.1 GCA_937132035.1 uncultured Desulfobulbaceae bacterium
TCGGCGATGATCTGATTGACAGTCATGCGAGGGTTAAGAGACGAATAGGGGTCCTGGAAGATCAGCTGCATGGAGGCCCGCAGAGTCTTCAACTCTTTTCGGCGCATTTGGGCCAGATCCCTCTCCCCGAACATGATACGGCCGCCGGTGGCCGGGGCAAGGCCCATTACCGCCATGCCGGCCGTGGTCTTGCCGCAGCCGGATTCGCCGACGATCCCCAGGGTCTCGCCCCGGTTGAGATGAAAGTCTACGCCGTCGACGGCATAGACATAGCCGACTGTACGCGAGAGAATCCCCTTTTTTATGGGAAAATGGACCTGGAGGTTTTCCGCCCTGAGCAAGCTCATCTCTTCTCCCTGGGAATATGGAGCCAGCAGCGCACGGCATGGTCATTACCGACGTTTGCAAGTTGCGGCTCCTGCCGGGCGCAGATATCCATGGCATGTTGACATCGCTTCCGGAAGGAGCAGCCGGAGGGGATTTCGAAGAGACTGGGCACTGTTCCCTTGATCTCCTGGAGCTGCTTTCTCTCGCCGGTACTTCTACTGCCCAGAAGTGGAATCGAGCCCAACAGGCCGGAGGTATAGGGATGAAGGGTGTGAGTAAACAGCTCGACGGTTTCCGCCTCCTCGACCACCTTGCCGGCATACATGACAACGATCCTGTCCGACATCTCGGCGATAACTCCAAGGTCATGGGTAATCATCTGGATGGCGGTGCCGGTATCCTCTTTGAGCCGCAGCATCAGATCGAGAATCTGGGCCTGGACGGTGACATCAAGGGCAGTTGTCGGTTCATCGGCTATCAACAGTTCAGGCTCGCAGGCCAGGGCCATGGCAATCATGGCCCGCTGACGCATGCCGCCGGAAAGCTGGTGAGGATATTCATGGACCCGTTGCGAAGGTGCCGGAATCTGCACGCGATGAAGCATATCGATGGAGGCATCCAGCGCCTCCCTGCGGCTCATCTTCCTGTGCAGGATGAACATCTCCGATATCTGGTTGCCGATGGTGAAGACTGGATTGAGCGAGGTCATCGGCTCCTGGAAAATCATGGCGATGCGGCTGCCCCGTATCCTGCGCATCTGCTTCTGGCTGAGAGCGGCCAGATCATGGCCGCCAAAGGCGATTGAACCGCCGACGATTCGGCCTGGCGGTTCGGGAACAATACGCATGACCGAGGAGGCGGTGACGCTCTTCCCGCAGCCCGATTCACCGACGATCCCCAGCGCCTCGCCGCGGTCGATATAATAGGAGACGCCATCCACAGCGCGAGCCACTCCCTCGAAGGTATAGAAGTAGGTTTTCAGCTCTTTTACCTCGAGAAGATGTCTCTGCACCATGTGTCCGCTTCGCCTCTATTGAATCCTGTTGAGATACCCTTCGAGCTGGTCGTACATTTTGAACATGCTGGAGATAACGATATGTTCGTTTCGGCTGTGCTGCGACATACCCCCGTCAGCGCCCCAGATGGCCCCGGGGATCCCCCGCTGCGAGAGGTATCTGGCATCGGATGCACCGTGTTCGAAACCGACGGCGGCCCCATCCGATACTGAAACAAGCAGGTCGAGATAGGGTGAGGTACCGCCCTCAAAAACAGGTTCGAGGGCATGCACCGTCACGGTGGAGTCGACCATGGTGCGTATGGCTGCCACCAGTTCCTGGGCGTTATCCTTCTCGGTATAGCGAATATCGAAAAAGGCCGTGGCCTTTTCTGGAACGATGTTGGTGGAGCCATTGCCGGCATGACATTTGCTCAGCACCATGGTCCTGTGCCAGTGATCGCTGCTGGTCTCGGCAAAAAGCTCCTGCATCCTGTAGTAGTCGGCCGTGAGTATATCGAAGGCGCTGTGACCGAGCCAGGGCCTGGCAGCGTGGGCAGCGGTGCCGTGAGCCGTCAACTCAAGCTGAAGGATGCCCTTTTCCCTGGTGACGATCAGATCCGGCCTGCCACCGTCGATCGCCAGGAAGAACTGGGGAGAGATCTGGTGGGCGGCATGTCCTGCTCCGTGCTCTCCCCCTATTTCTTCATCACCGGTGAACATCAGAGCAAGCGGGATTTCGGTGGGAGAGCGCCCCAGACTCAGATACTTCCGGTACAATTGCCGGTAGAGCAGAAGGGAAAGCGCCACTCCGTATTTGTCGTCGATGGCTCCACGCCCATACAGTCTGTCGCCGTCGATACGCGGCACGAACAAATCTTCATCGCCTCCTTCGACCACGTCGAAATGGCTCATGAAAAGTACCGGAACGGAGGCAGTTTCAGAATCAGGTACCACCAGTATGGTGGGAATACCTCCTGAGATGTTCTTGCGGTAGGCCAACCCATGGCCTTTGAGCCATTTTCCTATAAAATCAGCGCAGTTATGTATTTCCTGTGGCCGCGAGTGGGTGGAAGGAATACGGATCAGCTCTTCGGTAAGATGCAGCAGTTCTTCATGCAGCTGTTTCTCGGCCACTATCACCTCCACTGACTTGGCAAGTAGGATTCACTCGCAACCCCGGGTTCATCACCTGCGCCGCCGGCTGATCAGCATCGAAGACACCGATCCGTCTCCGCTTCTATCTCCGGCGATAAATTGAGCCCGCCGACGGTTGAAATATTTTTTTAACCGATATATAAAAATATTTCAAACCAAAAAATCAAATTGGTGGTAGTATATGGGCAGTATCTTCGCCATTCTCCCAGAAGGAGACGACCATGAGACTCTTTCCCCAGACAGTGCAAAACATCATTGCCCGAAGTGACTTGAACCCCAACAACATCAGTCAGGCCTCGGGTATTTCCAACGCCTACCTGGCCAAACTGCTCAAGGGAAACATTAACCGCCCCGGTAAGGACAAGATCGCCTCCATACTCATCGCCCTCAATTACACCATCAGTGAAATCAACCGCATACTCTGCGACTACGACTACCAGCCGCTCCATGTCAACGATATTCCGGCACTTCTCAAAAACAATCGCTCCCGCAGGATAATCGGCGGCAATCTGCCCCAATATGATCATATCTATTTCGACCTGCTGCTGGTGGCGCTTGAACGTATCGGCGGCAATAAAATACTGGTGAAGAATCGCCCCAGCGGCGTTTTCATGCCGCACGAGCTCTATCTGATGAAAGAGTATCCCTATGAGGCAAACGACGAATCGGCGGTTTTCCGTTACAACCTCACCCGCCAGATTCTGCACGAACGCTCGGAGATTTTCCAGAAAAGCATCGCCTTGGCATATACCAGCGACACATATATCTGCGTCTCCTGCCTGGAAGAATATCTCTTGAGAAACATCGGCCGCAGGGCACGCCAGGACCAGCCACACCGCTGCCGACTGAGCTTGAAGTATCTGGCCAATGCCCTCTCACTCTCTCTCAAACGTCCCCAGGAGCACAGAATCTATATCATCGAGCGCTGTCCCTATTTCCATTTTATGATTCAGGATGCCGACGGTACAACGCCCAAGGTTTCCTATCCGGGCAGAAAGCTGCATGCCTTCAATAATGAATTCGACAAACGGATGCTGGAAGGATTCACCACGGATCTACCCCATATCGTCGCCCACTTCCGCCATGAAATCGATATGTGCAGAGGGGCAGTGGCAGAAGAATGGACTACAGATTTTCCAATGTCCCTGCACAGGTGCCTGCTGTCAATGCTGGAGCGGCACGGCATGGCCGAGGCCCTGGAGGAAGAGGTGGCACCGCTGATGGAAAGTGAAAAAATACTCTTCTACTGAGGAAACGAACGCCGCTACGCCACAGAAAAAGCTCAGCACACCCATTCCAGCCGGCTAAACAGCTCACCGGCGCATACACTACCAGTCTCAGCTCGATGGAGACTGAAGGAGAAAGGTTTCCATTTCTTTTTGCAACTCCAGCACATGGGAGCCGATGGCGGGCAGCAGCGTATCGACGGCATGGCGATCTTCTCTGAGGGCTGCCTGCTCCGCCTCCGACGTCATCTCCTGGAGCAATTCGGCTCCGACATTGCCGGAGGAGCCTTTAATTTTATGAGCCAACCTGGCAACTTCTCTCATATCTTCAACGGCAACAGCGTGCCGCAGTTTTTCCAGCTGAAGTGGCAGATCACGGCTGTACTGCTCAAGAACCATAAACACAAGTTCATCGTCTTGCAGCAACCGTTTGCGGAGAGAAACGATATTCAACGTCTGCACTGGCGACTCCTTTTATCCTGCCATTAGACACATTATCTCACGGGATGAAATGGTCTGCTCCCCGAGGAGACCTGTGATTGGGACTACGTATAGAAAAGCCTTACCGGCAGGAGAATAAGGCTTTTCGATAGTAGTCCCAATTCTTTTCATTGCCAAGGAAAAACCAGGCCGGCGCGCCGTTTCTCGCCCCTTTGTAAGTCCCGACTCCCCGCCTGTTGATTCCTGCAGACGAAAAAGCGTAACTAACATTATCTTCTTCATATATTTCTATAGCTTAGGCAAACGACAAAAGGGGACAACTTGACAACTTTGCCAAAAATAGGCATACTGTCATGGAGCACATATCAGGAGTACGCAGAATATTTCCTTCTCATTGTTTCCGGCAGAGGCCACGATCATAGCAGCGGAAAGCTCGCAGTAACTGCACCAGAGAGCAATGCCGTCACGACTCAGAACCTATGGAGTCGATCGCTGAAAACAGGCGCCGTCAAACGGCTCGTCAAGGATCGTATATGAAGACGGTGGTACACACCCGTCCCGCTACCGGCACAGCCCAATTCCGAAACCCGTTTGCTTTGCGCAAACACAGCTAGTGAGGTATAAGTATGAAAGGCAAGGTAACCAAAGATATTTTCCTTCGTGTGGGTCAGGGCGTCATGCGCATCCCCAGAAACCAGGAAAACACCGGCAGTAACAAAGAATCTCAGGCCAGCACCGCCAAATCAACAGACCACAGCACTGCAAAACTCCGCCCCTCCACAAAAATTCGTCACTCCTAAAGCATTCCGCGTTCAACGGAACATCCTACTCGCTTGCACATCCACCTGAGTCCTGCACGCGCACGGAGACAAGAGACCTTGCTCCGCCGCACGAAGCGTGCAGGACATTGCCGCCAAACGCTCCCCCCTCAGGAATCATTTGCATGTCTGAAGAGGGCATTGCGTCGTTTTCGGTCTTTTCCTTTGCGACCTTATCATCAACGAGGTACAAAGAGAGAAAATCAGGAGACGACATGGATTACATTGGCACTATTCACTCACCCTTCACCTCTCTGGCCGATATGCCGGTACAGCCCAAAGGTGCGGCCGAGAAAACCGGCACGGTAATTATCGACCGATGCTATCAGGAAGGTCTTCGCGACCTGGAAGGCTTCAGCCATATTTATCTGATTTATCACTTTCACAAAGCTTCCCGTACAAAATTGAGCGTCACGCCCTTTCTCGACACTACCAGCCGCGGTGTTTTCGCCACCCGCTCGCCTCTGCGTCCCAATCATATCGGTCTGTCGGTGGTCGAGCTGGTGGCCAGAGAAGAGAACGTTCTCACCATCAAAGGTCTTGATATTCTCGACGGCACACCGCTTCTCGACATCAAACCCTACATCGAAGCCTTTGATGCCGTCGAAAAGAGCCGCTCAGGTTGGTTTACCGGTACTGGCGCCACGGTGCGCAACGCCCGCTCCGATACACGTTTCACCTGACAAACAGCAGGGAGTACATTGCAATTTTAACCAGCAGGTATGCACAAAGCATGAACAAACACTTTGCCTTCAACCGCATGGAGTTATCGGGGTCCCTGGGGGATCTTGGCACCATTCTGCCACTGGCACTGGCCATGATCGTCATGAACGGCGTCAATCCCTCGGCGGTGTTTTTCTGTTTCGGCCTCTACTATGTGCTTGCCGGACTGTATTTCAAAGTGACGATGCCGGTGGAACCTATGAAGGTGATAGCAGCCTACGCCATTGCCGCCAATATCAGTGTCTCCGAAATCCAGTCATCTTCTTTGCTGCTGGCCGTCGTACTGCTGCTTCTGGGAGGCACCGGGCTGATCCGTTTTATCGGCAGCAATATGCCTATAGCCGTCATCAGGGGGGTCCAGTTTTCCACCGGTATACTGCTCATTGAAAAAGGCATCCAGCTGATGACCGGCACTTCAGCCTTCCAGCAGATACTAGGCGCCGGCGAACCCTACCTTATTTTGCAGAACCTCGGCATCCTTCCCATCGGTATCATCATCGGCGTCGTCCTTTTTATGGTCGCCCTTCTCCTGCTGGACAACAGGAAAATGCCGGCAGCCATCGTCGTGGTAGCCGCAGGTTTTGCGATCGGCCTGGCGTTGCAGGCACCGGAGACGGCCGGCAGCATCGAGATGGAGTTCTGGCTGCCATCCATTTTACCCTACGGCCTGCCGAGTCTCGACGATTTCGGTTTCGCTCTGCTGGTTCTGGTCCTGCCCCAGATTCCCATGACCATCGGCAATGCCGTCATCGCCAGTGCCGATCTCTGCGCGACCTACTTCCCCGAAACCGGCAAAAAAGTCAGCGGTAAGTCGCTGTGCCTGTCGATGGGGCTGGCCAACCTGTTAAGCTTTGTTTTCGGCGGCATCCCCATGTGCCACGGAGCCGGCGGCTTGGCTTCCCGCTATCGATTCGGCGCCCGCACTGCCGGCTCCAACATGATCATCGGTATACTCTTCATAGCCCTGACGTTCGTCTTCGGCACAAACATCCTCACTCTTCTCAACTATATTCCCATGTCCGCTCTGGGAGTATTGCTCATTTTCGCCGGCAGCCAACTCTGCCTCTCGCTCACAGACAGACGAAGCCGCGAGGATATCTTCATCGTTGCCATCATGCTTGCCTTAACGCTGGCCTTCAACCTGGCAGCAAGCTTCCTCATCGGCATTGTTCTGGCCCTCGTCCTGAAGAAAACCAGCATACGTATATGATACTTTCTCCACACACAACCAGCCTCCCCTCCATAACTCAGAGATTTCAGGCTCGGCCGAAGAAGCAAGAATCTTAGGCCGCGACACCGTTGAGCCAGAGCGGCTGCCTCACAGCAGCGTCGGCTGCTGCCATGTACAGGAAAACCCGCTTTTGCCTAACAGCACGACGGCCTCGTCGACGTAACGGCCAATGGTGTCGACACCATGGGAGTCATCACCCGGCACCACGGCGATGCCGCTCCTGAAGGCCTTTTCCAGTATCGAAAGGCTGACATAGGGTTCATCCGCCCCTTTGATCAAAGAGCGCAGGTTGAAATCGAGGATAAGATTGTTGGCGGCAATAAAATCAAGGTTTCTCTTGATACGCCAGACTATTTCCTTTTTCAAAAGTCTCTTTCTGTACTGCGGGTCATAGAGACGGATAATATCGAAGTGACCGACAACAGAGGGCTTGAGAGATACAAGCATCTCATACTGCTGGTCGAAATACCGGCAGTAGAGACGATCATGTCCTCCAAGGGCCTCTGCGACTCGCGCATATTCCTCGGGGGAAGTGTCAAAGGGCATATCATCGACATGATGAACAGAACCAACCAGATAATCCGGTTGGAATTCTTTAACAAGATCTCTGACCAGCGCAACCGAACCTCGATAGGTTTCCGTCTCCATGCCCACGAAAATGCGCAGATCATTATGGTACTTTTTCTGCAGACGCCGGCATTCATCGATATAACTGGCAAAGCGGAGATGAAGATGCTCCGGCCCCATGCCGGCCTCTTTCTCCTCTGGATAGATAAATCGCTCCTCGCGGGGCGGCATATGTTCGGTTATACCCACCCAGGAAAAGCCGGCCGTAATATAGGCCTGAACGATCTCCTCCAGCGCCCCCTGCGCATGCCCGCAAAACTGGCCACTGTGCCCGCCGTGTACCGAGACCCTCTGTGCCTGTGTATTCATGGTTTACTCCCGAAATCCAGGGTAGTTTGGCACCACCTCAAAAAGCCGGTTGGCATCGCTGTAAAAACGCCAGCGGCCCCAAGCCCAGGGCCAGCCACTACGGGCAATCAAGCCCAGCGGCGCTATCAGCAGTGCCGTTATGCCGAATATAACCTTAAGCTCTTCCTGGGAACCTTCAATATTAGCCAAAAATAAATTCTTCTCACTATCGAATTCGTAAGGTTTAGGTATTTGTGTGCCACGTAATTTCAACGAACAGTGGATCGGAATAGACCCAGTCAATCTCACACTGGTATTCTGGAGGTGCCTATCTCACGGGGCTCTGCCGTCAGGACGCTCAAACCGACGGTGGCCATCGCCGCGGTGAACATGGTGCAGCGCTGGAATCTGGTTGCCCGGCCGATATGAGGATTGATGGTAAAGGTCGGCTCAACAGCGACGAAGACTTTACCGGCTGCACTCAGCGCCTCTGCACCGTGTATCTCCATAGGTACTATAATTTGCAACATCACTGTAAATACTACTTTAACTTCTTGGAAAAATACATATAATTTAGACATATTCGACAGTTGCACTCAAACTCTACCCAAGGAGATACTCGATGGATGCTATCAAGACCATTATCGTACCTGTTGATCTGGAGGAGCACACTGAAAAAATAGTGGAATATGCCGCCTATATGGCCGAAAAACTCTCCGCCGAATTCACCATCGTTCACGTTGTCGAACCGTTCCGGGCAATAGGTGACCTCGAACTGGGCACTGCTACGGTAAAAGAATATAACCAGAGGCGCATTAAACATTCCGAGGAATTTCTGGAAAAACTGGTCAAAGAATACCCAAGCTGCAAAAATGCGGTGGTTATCAGCGGCGACATTGTTGAGGAGATACTTGATTATGCCAGAAAATACGAAGCCTCTCTTATCATAATCGGTACCCATGGCACCAAGGGAATAGAAAAGCTGCTGCTGGGAAGTGTTGCCGAAAGAGTGTTGAAGAGGGCTCACTGCCCGACACTTATCATGAATCCTTTCAAACAATAGACCCTCTCATGAGCCCGGCGGCAGGAAACACACTCTCCCCGGAGAGCCGGTTCCGCCGCCAGGGACCGGCAAAAGTAGCTTCAGCAGCCAGAGCAACAAAAACAGCTTCGACCTTCAGCACCTGCACAGGTAACCGACGAGTTTATTATGCAATCATTTACATACCTGCAATCGACCTTTTTTCTCGATTACGACTCCGCACCGGTACGCAGGTTCATCGATGAACACAGCGACATGAGCGCAGATGCCACAACCAACGCGATTCAGCTCTATTATGGCGTGCGCGACACCATTCGCTACAACCCCTATGATGTACAGGCGGAACCCACCGCCCTGATGGCGAGTTCGGTGGCTCTGAAAGGCGAAGGATACTGCGTGGCTAAAGCCGTGCTGCTTGCTGCCGCAGCCCGGGGAGCCGGCATCCCGGCCCGGCTGGGTTTTGCCGATGTCAGCAATCATCTCACCACCGCAAAACTTCAGCGGCTGATGGGCACAAACGTCTTCATATACCATGGCTATACAGAATTTTTTCTCGACAATCGCTGGATCAAGGCCACTCCCGCATTTAATCTCTCACTCTGCCAGAAATTCGGCGTGTTGCCGTTGGAATTCGACGGTAAAAATGACTCACTGTTTCACCCCTATGATGCCACAGGCCAAAGACACATGGAATACTTAACGGATCACGGCCACTTTCCGGATCTGCCCTTTACACAAATCTTCGAAGCCTACAAAAAGCGGTACCCGGCCATGTTTGCCCGCAGACATAAAGCGGCGGCGGACAGCTTTGCCGAAGAGGCTCGTGGCGAAAACGCTGCCGGGGACCTCGACTCCCCATAATTTCTCTCACCTTCTTCCCTGCTGAGGCTGCCATGATATCACCCCTGAACGTAGCCACGATCAACCATGCCCGAACAAAGCGCCGCGCCGACGGCACCTCCTACCAAAGCCTGGCGCACGAGGATGAACTGGAGTTGGCCCGCGCCCACGGTGTTCCGGCCAAAGAGGTGCAGATAGCAGCCCTGCACAACGAGATCGTGCCGGAGCGCTATTGCCGGAATCAAAACAGCCTCTCCTGCAACGAGCAGATATCCCTTCTCACCTCCCGCGTCGCCATCATCGGACAGGGAGGGCTTGGAGGAATGGTAACCGAAATTCTGACACGTATCGGCGTCGGCGCTCTGACGCTGGTCGACGGCGACTCCTTCGAGGAGAGCAACCTCAACAGACAGCTGCTATCGACACTGGACGCTCTTGGTGACAACAAGGCAGAAACAGGAAGGATTCGGGCTGCTGCCATCAATCCGGCCGTGGAGGTTGAAGCCGTAACCGATTTCCTCACCCGAGAAAATGGACATGCCATCCTCGCCGGGGCCGATCTGGCTGTTGACTGCCTCGATTCCATCACTTCCCGGTTTATTCTCGAAGATGCCTGCCGCAGCCTGCGCATACCTTTAGTCTCGGCAGCCATCGGCGGTACAGCGGGACAGGCCCTGGTTATTTTTCCTGAAGATACGGGACTGCGGACGATCTACGGTCCGCCCGAAACGTCCTTAAACAGAGGCATGGAAACGCGACTCGGCACCCTACCCTACACCGCGGTTTTCATGGCGGCTGTGGAGTGCGCCGAAACGGTTTCTCTGCTGTGCCGTAACTCCAGCGTTCTCCGCAACACTCTTTTCGTCGCCGACCTGGAAGATAAGAGCTTCGAAAAAATCCCCCTGCCCTAACCGGACCCTCGACGTTACATATGCTTATCAACTATCAACAAACACGAGACTCCGTTATAGAATGAGTGAAAGAATATTTCACTTTTACTGAGGATAAGTATTTGAGGAACCTGATTACCCCTGAAACTCAGGCTCGCCGATTATGAGAAGACAGGGATGCTCTTTTCACGAACGTCTGCAGCCTGGACGGCTGCAGACGAGCTTCCAGGGAAGGGTTCATGGCGTACCGGGAATAGAGTATCCCTGTCTCAGACCGAGTTGCTGAGAATACGGGGTAATCACATTGAGGATATATTTTTTTGTCTTTGCCAAATAATACACCGAGGCGAACTACCTCAATATATGAAACTAATTTGTTACACAGGTAAATATACCTATCTATCATTGGTGTTTTCTTCTATAGGCTTTTTTTGCAATTCTGGTATATTTCAGTTGACAGGGGAGTGTCGACGGGAAAACCGGAAGTTACCATTCATTTTTCCTCGCCGGGAAAAATATGCTGATCTGCATCTTTTCCCGGACCGATGGTAGAGTGCCTTCAAAGCGCCCTCCAAGTATCGGTTTGACATTCCAGAGCATCTCCCTCTCGTGATCCCGTAAGGACAGTATCGCCTAGAAAGATGATGAGGACCAACCGCCTATGAACTCTGGAAAAGTAGAGAACTATCGCCCCAACAGCAGCCTCGGTTTTCCCGCTTCCCTCTCCCCCGACAGCCCCAACGTTGTCGACAAACTCAGAAATTTCAGTCATGGCGACACCAGCGCCCTCGACGCCCCTGGCCTGGTCGACGTCATAGCGCACTACATCTTCAAACTCTATCGCAGCGGTCAGCTGGGAGAAACCCTTATTCTCCTCGAACAGCTGGGCGAGGCCGCCCAAAATGGGCCCAAAATACACCGGGAACGGGCCCTTATCGTCCTGTCGATGGTGGCGGAAAAAATTCTCGAAGAGAGCAACGAAGACCTTTTGGAACCGATCGCCCAGATGCTTGTTCGCTGGATCAAAAAAGAAAACGAGTATGTCGCCGGCTTTGAGTTCATCTCTCTCCAACTCAGCAGACTGATCCACAAAATGCTGGAACAGGGTCTCTGGTACCAGGTCGAAGATCTCGTCGGCGTCCTCCAGGACATCAAAAAAGGCGTCATAGAAAAGAATAAGCTCATCCGGCAGATAATTTCCCGTGCCCATGCCTCCATTGCCGAAGATTCTTCTCTCAATAAACTCATCGTCAGCTATATCGATGAGAGCAATCACAAAAGCGAAGTTGCAGGAGCGCTGCTTACACGCCTCTCCGACAAATCGACACCATATCTGTTACAAACCCTGGCCCACTGCGACAACAAGGAGCAAAGATTCCGGCTGCTCAATCTCATCCCCGCCGCCGGAACCGATGCTGTTCCTCTACTCCTCCAGAAACTCAAAGACGACTCTCCCTGGTATTTCACCCGAAATATACTCGGCATGCTCGCCCACTTCGGCGACCCCGCATTCTTCGACTCCACCCGTCCCTTTTTGCGGCACGGAGACGTTAGAGTACAGCAGGAGGCCGTCAACTGCATCGTCGCCATGGATGGTCAGGAAAAAACCTCCAGGCTGCTCGAGGCCCTCAATATCTGTGACCATCGTCTCAAACCGCGGATCATCAAGGCCCTGGGAACCACCACTGATGACCGCATCGGCTCCGTATTTATCGGCCTGCTTAACTCCATTACCATTTTTGAGCCGCACCTGCAGAATCAGATTGTTCAGCTCATTTGTGAGTATCTGCCTCAATATTCATCGGAAAAATCGTTTTCCCAACTGGAAAAACTGGTAGCCGACGGCCGGTGCCGAGAGAACCTGGACGAACGCACTCTGGCCGCAATAGAAAGGGCCTGTGCCGCAGTTCGCCGCACGAGTGACAACGAGGCATTGCCGGACTGGATAGTGGGAATTGAGCCCGCGGAACCTTCCTATGGCTTCAGGCATGATTCCAGTGAGCCGGCAGCGGACACTTCGACGCCGAAATGGTTCTCCCAGGTTGTGCAGAGCGAAGCGTTTCTGATGATGAAAAATCATCTTCTTCTGCACAGGGTTTTTTATCATCAATTAAACCGCGATGAATTCGACGTCTACTCAGCCCTGCTGAGCCGGAAAACTTTTGATAAAGGTGATATCATCGCTTCCGCTGGAGATGTTCATTCCACCTTATATTTTGTCGATCGAGGCGAAATAGGGCTTTTTGACAACACCGACACCACTTCTGCACCGTGGTACGAACTCAAAGAAGGCGATCTCTTCGGCTATGATACCTTTATGAACGGCTCGGAGTGGACTCTCACCCTCCAAGCCGCCAAGGAAGACACTGAACTCTTTCTCTTCGACCAGGAGCACCTGCTCGGCCTGCAACCGCAATACCCTGAATTATGTCAAAAAATACTCAAATACAGTAAAGAGAACGACATCCTCAGCACAATGCACGCCGCCGTCGTCTCACCGCTGCCAGGTGAAAGCCTGACAGTTCCCTTTACCGGAGATATCGGCGACCATATTGCCGATGCCCTGCTTTTCAAATTTACCAGCAGCGGACTCTGCTTCTGTTTCTCTCTGCCTCCGGGCATCAGTTACGAGATCTTTGCCGGCAGAGAGCTGCATGTAGCGCTTCTGCAGGCTTCTGGTAAATCGACCAAGGTCAAGGCACAGATCCTCGGACTTCGTTTTTTCGAAAAACACAACAGAAGCCTGTGCATACTCGCACGTTTTACCGAAAAGATAGATCCGACTACCTGCTGCTGCGATATTATCTCCCTCTAACGCCGGCCGCACACAGACTGAGAACAGCAACCTGCCTATTTTTTCTTCGGCGGCAGCCCGTCGGTAATCGAGCCGTCCACCATTTCACAGGCAAAGGCGAACGTTTCTGAAAGCGTTGGATGAGCGTGTATGGTTTTGCTGATATCCTCGGCGTCGGCTCCCATTTCCAGGGCCAGTACCGCTTCATGAATAAGCTCGCCGCTATTTTCGCCGCAGATGGCGGCACCGATGATACGCCCCGTCTCCTTGGAAAACAGCACTTTGCTGGTGCCGATGGCCGCACCGGCGCTCAAGGCCCTGCCGGAAGCCCCCCAGGAAAACTTGCCCTTGTCATAGGCGATATTCTGCTCTTTGGCCTCTTTTTCTGTCAGCCCCATCCAGCTCACCTCCGGCCGGGTATAGGCGACCGAAGGAACGGTGAGCGCCGCAAAGGCGGCCTTTCGTCCCGAGGCGACTTCGGCGGCGACTTTACCCTGATGGGTCGCCTTGTGGGCCAGCATGGGCTCTCCGACCACATCGCCTATGGCAAAGATAGTGTCAATGCTGGTGCGCTGCTGTTCATTTACCTCGATATACCCACGATCAGTGGTTTTGACGCCGATTTTTTCCAGGCCTATATCTTCACTGTTGGGGCGGCGACCGACGGCGACGAGAATGGCATCAAATTCACGATCCTCCTCGCCGTTCTGTGTTTCGATCCGTGCCTTGAGCCCTTTTTTATGCGACTCTACGCCGGTTACCTTGGTTTTGGTGAGGAGAGTATAGCTTTTCTTCAGCTTCTGATAAAGAGGCTGGACAACATCTTTATCAGCCGGAGGGATAATATGGTCGAGCATCTCGACAATGGTGATCTCCGAGCCGAGTGCGCTGTAGACCTGCGCCATTTCCAGACCGATAATGCCGCCACCGATGACCAGTAGCCGCTCTGGAACCTCTCTGAGTTCCAAAGCGGTTGTTGAATCCCAGATACGGTCATCCTCCGGCAGACCCGGAATAATGAACGGCCTGGAGCCGGTGGCAATTATTGCGTGCTTAAAGGAAACACGCGATTGACCCTCCTCACCGCTGATCTTTATGGTCTTTTCATCCTCGAAAATACCGCTGCCCACCAGGCGGGTGACTTTTCTGGCCTTGGCCAGACCGTCGAGACCGTCGGTGAGTTTACCGACGATTGCCTCTTTCTTGGCCCGCATGGCCTCCAGATCTATTTTCGGATCGTTATAGGTGATGCCGAAATCGGCAATTTCTCTAGCCTGTTCTATGACCGCCGCCCCATGCAGAAGGGTCTTCGAGGGAATACAGCCGACATTGAGACAGACGCCGCCCAGACGCGAATGCTTCTCGACCAGACAGACGTCAAGACCGAGATCCGCACCGCGAAAAGCGGCGGTATATCCACCCGGCCCGCCACCAAGAACCACTAAATCGTATGACTGTGTATTGCTCAACGTTGCTCCTCCCCGGCTACAATAGCGCCCTTCGTAAATCCTCAATTCTCCTGGAAAGATCCCGGCAGAATCGCGCGGCATCGGCACCATCGATCACCCGGTGATCGTAGGAGAGCGAAAATGGCAGGGTCAGGCGCGGTCTGAATGTTTGCTCCTCTTCATCCCAAACCGGTTTTTGATAATTTCTGGAAAGGCCGAGAATGGCCACCTGCGGTGCATTGACTATGGGGGTGAAGCCGGTGCCGCCAATACCGCCGAGGCTTGAAATGGTAAAAGACGCACCCTGCAGGTCGGCAACCTCCAGTTTGCCCTCGCGGGCCGCCTTGCTCAGGGACTGCAGCTCTGCTGCTATTTCCTTCATGCCTTTTTTGTCACTGTCCTTGATCACCGGCACCACCAGTCCGTTTTCGGTATCAACGGCGATGCCGATATTATAGAAACGCTTGAGCACCAGTTTGTCGCCATCAGCACTGAGCGAGCTGTTGACCTGGGGATAGGCCTTGAGACTGGCGACCACCGCCTTGATGATAAAGACCAGCGGCGAATAGCGTATTTTCTGGTCCTTCACCTCTTCGTTCATCTGTCGGCGGAAGGCCTCCAGGTCGGTGACGTCGGCTTCATCAAAGTGAGTCACATGAGGGATGGTAACCCAGCTGGTAAGCAGGTGCGGTCCCGATTTCCTCTTGATCCTGCTCAAAGAAGCTTCCTCCGTTTCACCGTACTTGCTGAAGTCCTCGAGCGGCTTGCGCTGAGGCAGTTCGGCAGGAGCACCTTTCGTCGACGGTTTCTCTGCCTTTTCCTCCAGGACCGTGTCCACATCCTCCTTGAGGATACGTCCCTTGGGACCGGTACCTTTAACGTCGCCGAGATCAACCTCTTTTTCTCGAGCGTAGGCCCGGACCGAGGGAGTTGCATGGTAGGTGCCGGACTCCTCACCGTCCTCCTCTTCAGCGGACTTTTCCCTTTTTGATTCTTCCTGGTCCTCGCCGGTCCTTTCCTTCTGTTCTTCTTCCGCATCTTTTTTCTCTTCTGCGGCGTCGTCCTTTTTCTCTTCGTCCTGTTGCTTGTCTTCGTCCTGGGACTCTTCCTGCTGTCCGGCCTCATCATCGGAAGTGTCTTCGTCGGCGACTTCGACCAGGACGATATCGTCGCCGCTTTCGACGTTGTCTTCTTCCTTGACGTACACCTCTTTGACGACACCGGCGACAGTGGAGGGAATATCCATTACCGCCTTCTCACTCTCCAGAGCTATAAGAGGATCCTCGACCTCAATCCTGTCTCCCTGAGAGACATACACTTCAACAACCGTTATATCCTGAACATCCCCGAAGTCGGGTACCTTGACCTTTTCTGTGGCCATTCGCATCTCCTTGATAAACCTAACTGATAACGGAATGCCTGCCGTCGGCATTGATTTCGTATTTCTCAAGCGCCTTCTGCACTGTGGATGGCGACACCTTGTCCTGGTCGGCCAATGCCTGCAGAGCCGCGATAACTACATAATATCTGTCAACACCGAAGAAGCGACGCAGCTTCTGCCGTGAATCGCTGCGGCCAAAACCGTCGGTTCCAAGGACCGTCAACGGATTGGGTATGCATCGGCGTAGTTGCTCACCGTAGGCCTGGACATAATCGGTGCTGATAATTGCCGGACCGTCAAAACCTTCGAGCGCCTCGGCAGCATAGCATCTCTTCTTGTCTTCCTGCGGATGACAGCGATTCCAATGCTCGGCGATCATGGCCTCACGGTGGAGCTGATTGATTCCCAGAACCGACCAGACATCCGATTCCACCTCAAAATCATCACGTAGCAGTTCAGCTGCGGCGATAACTTCCCGGAAGATGGCACCGCTGCCCATCAGCTGCACCCGTTGGTCGCCTTTACCGCCTTTCTGAAAAAGATAGATCCCCCTGTCGATGCCTTCCTCCACCCCCTCCGGCAGGGCGGGATGGCAATAATTTTCATTGAGCAGGGTAATATAATAAAAAATATTCTTTCCCTCGGCATACATGTGCTGCAGCCCTTTTTTGACGAGAAGGGCTACCTCGTAGGAAAACGTCGGATCGTAGGCCATGCAGTTGGGTACCGCCGAAGCCGCCAGCAGGGAGGAGCCGTCCTGATGCTGCAATCCTTCGCCGTTCAAGGTGGTGCGACCGGAAGTAGCACCCATGAGAAATCCTCGGGTACCGGCGTCGGCCGCGGCCCAGATCTGGTCTCCGACTCGCTGGAAGCCGAACATTGAGTAGAATGTATAGAAGGGAATCATGGGGATGCCGTAATTGGCATAGGCCGTACCCGCCGCCGTCCAGGAAGAAATGGCGCCGGCCTCGGTTATCCCCTCCTCGAGAATCTGGCCTTCGGGGTCTTCGCGATACCAGGCAACAGTTTCGGCATCCTGCGGTTCGTAAAGCTGGCCGCTGGGTGCATAGATGCCAAGCTGTCTGAACAGTCCTTCCATACCGAAGGTCCTGGCCTCGTCGGGAATGATGGGAACGATTTTATCGCCGACATTCTTATCCTTGACCAGATTGCCGAGCAGCCTGACAAAGGCCATGGTGGTTGACAACTCCCTATCCTTGGATGATTTCAACAATGTCTCGTAGGTCTTGTCGGAGGGCAGCTCGACGGTAATCTTTTCGGTTTCCCGGTGAGGCACCGATCCGCCCATCTCCTGGCGGCGTTCCTTGAGAAAGCGCTCCTCATCGCTGTCCTTTTGCGGTCGGATAAAAGGCAATTCCTCGAGCTTATCGTCATCCAGGGGGACATGAAAACGATCGCGGAAGGCCTTGAGCGCCTGCTTGTCCATTTTCTTGACATTGTGGGCCACCATTACCGACTCGCCGGAATGGCCCATCCCATAGCCCTTGATGGTTTTCACCAGAATGACCGTCGGTTCACCCTTATGCTTTGCAGCTGCGGCGAAAGCCGAATACAGCTTGCGGGGATCATGTCCGCCCCTGCTCAGCTGCCACAGCTCCTCGTCGCTGATGTCCTCGACCATGGCCTCGAGTTTTGGATCACCACCAAAGACCTTTTCTCGCAGATACTCGGGGCCCCGGGCCCTGATAGTCTGGTACTCCCCGTCGACCATGGAGCCGAATTTGCGCAGCAGCAGCCCCTCTTTGTCTCGCTCCAATATCCTGTCCCACTCCGTGCCCCAGATCAGCTTTATAACGTTCCAGCCCGAACCGCGAAAACGTCCCTCGAGTTCCTGAATAATCTTGCCGTTGCCGCGTACCGGGCCATCGAGGCGCTGCAGGTTACAGTTGACGATAAAGATGAGATTGTCGAGTTTTTCGCGGGCCGCCAGGGTCAGGGCGCCCAAGGATTCCGGCTCATCCGATTCGCCGTCGCCCATGAAAACCCAGACCTTTCTGTCACCGGCCTTCTTCAGACCTCTGCCCTCCATATAGCGCATGAACCGGGCCTGGTAGATACCAGACATGGGGCCAAGCCCCATGGAAACGGTGGGAAACTGCCAGAAATCGGGCATGAGATAGGGATGCGGATAGGAGGAAAGACCATGTCCGTCGACTTCCTGGCGGAAGTTGGCAAGATGTTGGTCGTCGAGTCTTCCCTCGACATAGGCACGGGCATAGACACCCGGAGAGCTGTGGCCCTGGAAATATATGAGATCGGCACCGTCTTCGGCATCGGGACCGTGAAAAAACCAGTTGAAGCCGACCTCGTACATCGCCGACACCGAGGTATAGGTGGCAATATGCCCGCCCAACTCTTTGTCATCCTTGTTGGCCCTGGCAACCATGGCCATGGCATTCCAGCGGACATAGGCGGAAACATTACGGGCGATGATCGAATCTCCGGGAATCTTATCGCCCTCATCCGGTGAAATGGTGTTGCAGTAGGGCGAGAGAATGCCGGGCGACGTGGTAACCCCGCGTGAACGGGCTCTGTCGGTCAGCTCCTGCAGGAGAAAATCGGCCTTTTCTTCACCCTCGTGTTGTATCACACCTTCAAGCGAATCAAGCCAGTCCCTGGTTTCCTGAGGGTCTGGATCCTTATAATAGGAACTCATCGAATACCTCGCAGTAATTACAAAAAAAGAGAAAAAGTATATTGGCAGCGTATCCTACAGTGATAGCACTTTTCCAGGCCTGCAATCAAGGGCAAGCGGGTAAAGAAGAGTCGTTTTCTCCCGTGCGGGGCAAAAGTTCGGGTGACAAAAGCAGCCCAACGTTTCCCGATTCGGGTCTTCCCCGCGCTCCACAACACGCCGCGACATGAAAAAAACATAAACAGCATCTTCTCACTACCAAATTCGTAAGGTTTAGTATTGTATATGCCGCGTAATCTCAACGGGCAGCGGATCGGAAGAGATCTTTTTTCGGGATGCCATGAACCCATCCCTGGGATCCCCCTGCAGCCTTCCAGGCTACTGGAAACCCGAGAAAAGACCCTGCCCCGACCCTTCCTGAAAAATTCAAGCTGATGTGAACGATAGGTGTATTTCTGGTAGTCATCACATTTGATGCGGCACCACCGGATGGAACGCTGATTATATATGAAACGCAGCTTAGTAAACTACCTGGCTGCAAGATACCCACTGTCGGCATCCTGGAGCCCCCGATCCAGGACCGGAATGACCAAAGTGAGAGTCTGGGTGTACGTTTTTAAAGACTCACTGGGGAGCTCGGTTTTCCACGTAATCAACTTTCAAACTGCTGCAATTTTGCGGCAACAGCCAGGCGATTGTACTATCGATAATGCTTCGCCGGTATTTTTCAATGGCTGTGTTCCAAAAGGTTGCCATGCGCTTTTCCTACCTCATTCTTTCGCTTTTTCAGCAAAAGAATCGTTCTTCAGACACTTACCATCAGCATTTTTCCTCAAATATTCTGTTTCTAGAAAAAAAGACAGCTCTTTTGAATAATTGTCGGAAAAATTCCGGGATTTTTTTAGAGTAGGCGATGCCGCTGCAAACCATAGGATAGTCATCAACGGACTCGCACACTATTGGCGATAACAGAGAGAAAGCCAGATGAGAGAAAATGATCGCCGGCCACCGGCAACCCCGCCTCGTCAGGGAAGGATCGGCAGCAGACCTTTTGCCGTTGTTGTTCTTGCCGTCATAGTCAGAGCCCTGCATCAGATTGGCGCCGCCGTCTTTCTTGCAGCCTACCTGCTCGACATCTCACCGCCATCACCCTTTACCATCCTCGCCATAGTCAGCGGGGCTGTGCTCATCATGACGGAATGGATGCGCCACCGTCAACTGTACAAAGAGATATCCGGAATCTGCACTCTTCTCAAACTGGGTCTTTTAGGTATGGCCTATCACGGGTTCGGACCGGAGGCAGTACTGGTCGTCGCCGCCTTCTTTCTTGCATCGATAGGTTCGCACGCACCCAAGCCCTATCGTCACCGACTGCTCTTTTAGATGAGACAGCAAAGCCTTTCCTCTTCTGCGTGCATTCATCTGCTTCAGCAACGCATCGTCCGCCGTCAACCTCGAAAGAAGCGACCTGCGACTCCCTGGCCGGCAGACTGTCTCTTACCATTAATCAGTGGCGCCGGGCGGACACTCGCAACTTGCCGGGTCCCTGAAAAACTGGTCAAGCCGGTTCCTGAAGAGCTCGGGCAGAACCACAACTTGTCTCAGCCGGTAATCAAAAGCGAGAAATGAGGTGAAACCGCGCAGTACTGTCTGGTCGTCCGCCGGGCGCACGACGCTATACTCCAGGGTGAGCTTTTTGGCTTTTACCTGGCCCAGGCCGACCGATGTCTCCAGGACATCATGGAGAAAGACTTCCCGCAGGTATCTCACCCCGCTCTCCACCATTATTATACCGCAATGTGCACCGATATCCATTTCCGAAAAACCCAGCTTTCGCAAGAAATACAGCCTGGCATCCTGGAAAATGACCAGGGCGCGATCATTGCCCAGGTGCCCCCCGTAGTTAATATCACCAATTGTCACCGTATATGCCGAAGTGTAGCCTTTCTTCATGGTATTTAGGAAGGAAGAAGTATTTATCCGAGTAAGCCTCTTGCAGAGGGGATGACATTCATTTTTTTGCATATACCGTTTTGACCGGATTTTTTCTATACATATCGCAGGTAGAGCCGCCAATATAGATATCTTCGAGGTAGCCGAGTTTACGTGGCAGCTGCTGCACCGTTCCCCGTGTTACCAGAAACGTTGCCGGCCCTCCCTTCTGCAGGACGCCGATATCATCATTTTCATGAAATTCTGCGCCGTTGATGCTGGCGCAGCGCAACGCCTCCACCAGCGGATAGCCGGCTGCTCGCAGCAGTTTTATCTCCTCATGCATTGATTCTCCATGAATAATGCCAGCAAAACCGGCCGCGGTGCCCACAGCCACTTTTACCCCTGCATCCCTGGCCTGGCTGAGCAGACCAAGCTGATCTCTCAGCGCTTTTTTGTAGAGGGAAGCCACATGCGACGGAGCTGCATCTGCCAAAATTTTCAATTTGAGCAAAGAAGGAATCCAGACAACCCCTCTTTCTGCCATTTTCAACAGATTAGTGGTACCCATAAAGACGCCCTGTTCAACGGCGCCGCAGCCAGCCTTCAATGCCTCGGCAACAGCACGGTCGCCGTTGGCCACCATTACTCTTTTTTTCGCATCCACCTGCTCCAGCTGAGCTGCGATATCGGCAGCTGTAAGAAAAGATCCATCAGCCAGGCTCCTACTCATATCGGCAGAGCAGGCAACCCTGACAAATTCGTCGACACCTGAAACCGTCTGATCGGTGCCCTTTCCCCGGGGACCGGGCAACCAGGAGCCAGTATGGATCGATATCATTTGTGCTGTCGCCCGTGCAGAGCTGTATTGCCGCACAAAACCACGCTCGTCTGAGCCATCTGCCACCGCCAGCACGCCATGGGAAAAACAGTACTGCAGATGACGTTCTATAAGCGTCTTCACGCTGTCATACTTCTGCCTTTTATCCGTCAACTCGCCGAATGCCCCCGTCGCCGCCGAGATGCCAAGACTGAGGCTGCAGTCAACCAGGGGAGGCAACAGGGTACAATGACGCAGGTCGATCTTTTCGGCCTCATTGTCGTATGCCAGCTGATCCAAGGGGACGACCTCTGCGATTCGGCCTTCTTCTACTACCAGACACACCCCTTTCTGCACCGCTGAACCGCTGCCGTCGATGAGTCTTCCGGCTAATATGTTTTTTTTCCTCATGGATCCTCTCCCTTGCCTCATCCGGGAGGCGTTACCTGCTTCTCCACACTCACTGTCGTTGCTGCCTGGTCACTGCAGCATTGGAATATCTGCTGAATCTTCAGCGAACAGCTGTCGCGCTTGAGCCATCTCCACGCCTTGCCGGCAGCCAGCAAGAAACACGCATTGGACGCACCTGAGCCGTTGGATCAGTTTTTCCATGGAATATTTTTGAAAGTTTGCCAAACGGACATATACTGTTCCCCAGACATTGGACGCATGTGAAAAAGGTAAACACAGGGAACCTGTATCGCCAGGAAAGGAAGGAAACAATGGGTATGGAAAAAGGTTTTACAGACCAGGTTGAAGAGCTCAAGGATATGATTGGCGGCCTCCGGGACGACTTCTCTGCTGAGGAAATCGAAAAAACCGCCGTCAGGCTCGAAAAACTTAATTACGCACCTTCGATTATAACCCCTGTGGACCGATTTCTTCGCCTCGACCGGCAAGGACTTCTCGATGAAGTCGATAGAATACTGGCAATGCCCGACCAGGAAGCCTGTGCTCTCGCTCCCGACGATACCCGTAAATGCGAGGATCTGAGGCTGCAGTTCATCAAGGTACTGCTGTTTTATTACGAAAAGCTTATCAGCCTGCGCAAAGGCGATGCCGACGAATGGGACGAGATCGACGAACTCTATGTTCACGACTGACCGGAACATTCCACAGACCTGCCGCAAAAGGCGCCCCCGAGCCCACAGACCGAGAACGCCGCCGGTGGCAGCGCTCTTTAAACCAAAATCTCTTCACCATACTCGAGGACAACGGCGTTGCGGCCTAGAGATTCGAGCTGTTTCCTGAAAACCTGCGGATCGGCTTCAATAACCGGAAAGGTGTTATAATGCATGGGTATGGCAATCTTCGGATTGGCCAGCTCCACGGCCTTTATCGCATCGGTTATGCCCATGGTAAAATTGTCGCCGATGGGTACCAGCATATAATCGATCGCATTCATCTCACCGATGAGCTTCATGTCGTAAAACAGCCCTGTATCACCGGTATGATATATGGTTTTTCCCTCTATGCCCAGGATAACACCGGCCGGCTCGCCTCCATAGGTACCGTCGGGAGTCATCGAACCATGATGGGCAATGGTGAATTTCAGGGTGCCGAAATCGAAACGATGCGAACCGCCAATATGCATATTGTGAGCCTGAAAACCTTTATCGCTGCAGTAATTGGCCAGTTCGTTGACACAGATGAATAGCGAGTCGCATCGTTTGGCAATCTTGAAAGCATCGCCGACGTGGTCACCATGAGCATGGGTGAGAACTATAAAATCTGCCTCGACCTCATTCGATTTGACCGGAGAGGTCGGGTTATCGTCGAGAAATGGATCGATAATAATGGTCTTACCGTCATCCGTGGTGATCTGGAACGAAGAATGAGAAAAGTACCTGAGTTTCATCTCTACCTCCTTGTCATAGGAAAATGCCGGATGTGCCTCCTCTTTCTTCTCACAACTCCGGCAGAGCATCGCGGCGACGGCTGGCTGTCCTGGTGTAAATAACCCTTCCGAAAACCAGGGAGCCTGGCCCGTTCCACCACACCCACTATAATCTTTTTCTGCATTCGGCCAACCCCCGTCACTAACTTTGCCGGTTCAAAAAGAGATACTGCAACCATAGCTATTTCCACTCTTTTCCCTTGCGTAATCCCACCGTCGAAGATATGTTACACTGTGCATAACATATGAAAATCAACGGGAGGTTTCGCATGTCTGCTGCCATTCGCTCGGTCATTGTTCTTGGACTCGGGAAGGTCGGTCATCTGGTCGCCGAACTCCTGCAAACAAACGGTTTTGACGTAGCCGGTGCCGACAGGAACCTGCCAACAGACCCTTCCTATCCGGTACTCGATCTGGATGTCCGGAATATGCAGGAATGCAGGCACACCATCGACCGCTTCGATGCCGTACTCTCCTGTTTGCCCTATGAGTTCAATATAGATATCGCCCGGATGGCGGCGGAGAAGGGGATTCATTACTTTGATCTCACCGAAGATGTGCCGACAACCAAGGCCATTATATCAATAGCTGAAGAGGCCGGCTCGGTCCTGGCACCCCAGTGCGGTCTGGCGCCAGGATTCATAGGAATTGTCGGGGCCTCGCTGGCGGCGCAATTTGACAGGGTCCGCAGCATTAAACTGCGGGTGGGCGCTCTCCCCCAGCACCCCTCCGGCCTGCTTGGCTACGCCTTCAACTGGTCGCCGGAAGGCGTAGTCAATGAATACCTCAACGACTGCGAAGTCATAGAAGACGGGCTCCATAAGTGGGTATCGCCAATGGAGTGGCTGGAGACCATCGTCATCAACGGCATCCAGCTCGAGGCCTTCACCACCTCCGGGGGGCTGGGCACCATGTGCGACACCTACCTCGACAAAGTGGCGAACCTCGACTATAAAAGCATCCGCTACCCGGGCCATGTCAAATTGATGAATTTCTTTTTTCATGAACTGCTGATGCGGGAGAACCGGAAGGCCGCCGGGGAAATACTGACCAATGCCAAACCGGCGGTCAATGACGACGTCGTCTTCATCCATGCCTCAGGGGAGGGCTGGAAGGGCGAACACCTGCTCCGCGACGAATTCGTCAATGCCTACTACCCCTTGACCATCAACGGCGTTCGCCGCCGTGCCATCTCCTGGACCACGGCTGCCTCGGTCTGCGCTGTCGTCGAAATGGTGCGAGATGGGATCCTGCCGCAAAAGGGCTTTATCAAACAGGAAGAAATTCCACTGGAAGGCTTTCTCAAAACCACAAGTGGCGCCTACTATAGCAGGGAACTCACCTAGGCCGACCGCCCTTTCTGCGACTTTTCTTGTTCATGGAATAGGGGTTAGTCAATATCAAAGCGAATGCCCTGGGCCAGAGGCATGGTTGTCCCGTAATTTATGGTATTGGTCTGCCTGCGCATATATCCCTTCCAGGCATCGGATCCGGACTCGCGGCCGCCGCCGGTTTCCTTCTCGCCGCCAAAAGCACCGCCTATTTCCGCCCCCGAGGTACCTATGTTGACATTGGCAATACCGCAGTCCGATCCGACAGCCGCCAGGAACAGTTCGGATTCGCGGAGATCTCCAGTGAAAATAGAGGAAGACAAGCCCTGCACCACGCCGTTTTGCAGGCATATGGCCTTTTCGACCTCACCCGTGTATCTGATGAGATAGCATATGGGGGCGAAGGTTTCCTGCTGGACGATGGCATAGTCGTTTTCAGCTTCTGCCAGCACCGGTTCGACATAGCAGCCCGAAAAATATTCGCCGCCGCTGAGAACCCCGCCACCGCAGAGAACCGTACCACCTTGTTCCCGCAGCTGCCGCAGAGCCTCGACATACCCTTCGACCGCCTCAGTATCGATAAGCGGACCCATGTGATTATCCTCCACCAGGGGTGAACCGATGCGCAGGGAACGATAGGCCTTTACCAGCGCCTCTTTTACCTCGTCATAGACAGAATCGTGGATTATCACCCGCCTGGTCGAAGTACAGCGCTGACCAGCCGTTCCCACCGCGCCGAAAACCACCGCCGGAACAGCCAGCTTGAGATCGGCGTTGGCCGTGATGATGACACCATTGTTGCCGCCGAGCTCGAGAATGCATTTTCCCAGCCGTGCCGCTACTGCTTCAGCGGCATGCCGACCGACTTCTATGGATCCCGTCACCGAGATCAAAGGCAGCCGTTTATCGGCCAGCATGGCTTCACCCACCACCGAACCTCTGCCGACAACAAGGTTGAAAAGTCCCTCTGGCAGAGCGTTCTTTCGTATCACCGAACCGAGTATCTTCTGTATGGCAATTGCCGTCAAAGGCGTCTTCGATGACGGCTTCCACAGCAGTGCATTGCCGCAGACCGAGCCAACCATGGCATTCCAGGACCAGACCGCCGCCGGAAAATTGAAGGCGGTTATCACGCCAACCACCCCCAGGGGATGGTACTGGTCGTAGAGCCTGTGCTCTTCCCGTTCCGAGTGCATGGTGAAACCGTAAAGCTGCCGTGACTGACCGACGGCGAAATCGCAGATGTCTATCATCTCCTGCACCTCCCCCTGGCCCTCCTGCAGCGATTTTCCCATCTCGTAGGAAACCAGTGCTCCCAGGGACTGCTTATACCGTCGGAGTTCGTTGCCTATCTGCCTGACTATTTCACCTCGTTTCGGCGCCGGCGTCAGCCTCCACTGGCGGGCAGCGGTCACCGCCTGTGCCACCGTTTTCATATAGTCGTTTTCATCAGCTGTAAAAACGGTGGCTATGGCCCTGCCGTCCACGGGAGAAACGACCTCTATTTTCTCCTTGCCGGCGATATCACTCCATTCATAGCCGGTGGAGACACCAGCGTTATCCTTGTTTATTGCCAATTCATCGAGAAATTGCATAGCGCCTCCATCCAAAGAAGAGAAATGGTGCTTTCTCCTGCGTTGTGGTGAAAATCTCTTGCCAGAAACCGAGACCTCATATAGCATATGTTACACGAACTGTAACATATTGAGAAGGAAATGTACATGTCGGCATCCACGAAATTATCAAATTCCACCAAGGCGCTCTGCTTCCTTGCCACAAACAGGACCGAGCCGCAAAGCAGCGCCACCATTTCCCGCCACACCGGCATCAATGCCTCGAAGCTGCGACGGCTCCTCTCCGACCTTGCCGCAATCGGCGTAGTAGCCACCAGCAAGGGGGCGGCCGGCGGGTACGTACTGGCCAGGGACCCCGCCGATATCCACCTGCAGGAGATCTACTGCGCCGTTGAAGACCGCAAAGCCTTCCACCTCGATGTCGCCGCTCTGGCCTTTGGCGAGACAGGCGAGGGTGCGGCGATCAACCGCTACTTCCTCGACCTTTTCGCTGAAATCCAGGTGGATATCGAGGAAAAGATGCGCCGCCTCACCCTGGCATCGATACTCGCATCAATTACACAAGACCCACCACCGGCCAACCAGCCGAATTCTTAACGCTTCGGCCGGTAGCCGCCGGTAGCCTTGAAGGTGATGCGCCAGAAGCTGGTGGAAGACCTCTTCACTTATCTGCGCACTGCTGTAAAAAGTGCTCCTACGGTATACTCAGAAGTTTTTACCCCGGTCTTGCCAACGAAACGAACATCGACGAAGCCCGCTTTTTCCATAAGTTCTCTCTGGTCTCGCACGGAGACCGCCCCTCCGACTCACTGGGACCATGCCTCAAGACTGCCCGCCAGGTGCGGCGGCAGCTCCTGTTCCAGCACCATATCGGCTATCTGCACCCTGCCGTCGGGACGCAACACCCGGTATATTTCAGCAAAGAGATCCTCTTTGGCGGGTGAGAGCTTGATGACGCCGTTGGAGATGACCACATCGAAGCTGTGATCATCAAAAGGAAAGCTTTCACCGTGAACACGATGGGTCTCGATATCGGTCCGCCCCAGCCGGACAAAGTTCGACCGGGCCTTGTCGAGCATCTCGGCAGTAAGATCGATGCCGGCAACTCTGCCGGTCTCGCCTGCTTTTATACCGGCTACATAGAGATCGAAGCCGGCGCCGCAACCAATATCAAGGACATCATCGCCACTTTCGATGCCGCCCAGCGAAAAGGGATTGCCAACGCCGCAGAACGACTCCATCAGTTCTTCGGGTATATCCTTGAGTAGATCATGATCATAGCCCAACGCCGTCGCACCTTTTTTACCGGTAACATATTTGAATCTGCCACTGGCAGTCGACGATACCTCTTTGTATTTCTCGCGGATGGCTTCGCGTATCTGTTGTTTATCCTGATCGTTGAGCGGTCCCGAAGCTGCTGGCTTTATAGAGGTCTGACACCTGTCAGATTTCGTTTTCGGTCCTCACTTACCTGTGGCTATATCACATGCAGGTTTTTCGGCCATGGTTTCCTCGTTACTGTAGTTTTTCTTTAATACCCTGATATCATTTAGACATTTTTCACAAAACCTCTAAGGCAGCTGCCTGACTCCTTTGCGCTTGGCTGTCATTGACTGTTGCTGCCCGCAGGTACTGCATTGTAATACGCATAATCCTTTGCCGCAAGCTCTCCCCACCCCGGATGCCATCTACGTCTGTGACCATCGGAGATGCGGCTGGACGTGCAAGCCATCATGTTTATACTACAGAGGTAAACATGGCTACAGGACACAGCTGCTGTTTTCTTCTCCCTGAGCTTCCTCGACGCCGAATCACTGCCACGAAAGCTATCAAGGATAAAGGGAAGATGCCAATGACAAGGAGATTTTCATGAAAATACTGATGGTTTTGACCTCACATGACAGACTGGGCGACACTGGTCAGAAAACCGGTTTCTGGCTCGAAGAGTTTGCAGCCCCCTACTATGCGTTCAAGGACAACAACGCTCAGATTACCCTGGCCTCGCCTGCCGGCGGTCAGCCGCCGATTGATCCCAAAAGTGATGCTTCCGAAGCCCAGACTGAGGCCACCAGAAGGTTCGGGGATGACCCCGAGGCCCAGAAACAGCTGGCAGACACTCTGCAACTCGACGTCGTCAAGGCGGATGAGTATGATGCCATTTTTTACCCGGGCGGACACGGCCCCCTCTGGGATCTGGCCGAAGACCGCCAGTCCATCGCCCTGATTGAGGAGTTCTATCAAAAAGGTAAACCCATCGGTTGCGTCTGCCACGCACCGGCGGCGTTCCGCCATGCCACCGACGCCGAAGACATCCCGCTGGTGCAGGACAAAAAGGTCACCGCCTTCAGCAACAGCGAGGAGGCAGCAGTACAGCTCACCGAGGTAGTGCCTTTTTCCGTCGAAGACATGCTCAAGAAAAACGGCGGCAAATACAGCAAGGGCGAAGACTGGACAAGCCACATCGAGGTCGACGGTATCCTCGTCACCGGACAGAACCCCGCTTCCTCAGCCGAAGCGGCTATTGCTCTTCTCAACCTCATTCGATAAAGAGGCTCATCCGGATGAAGACTACTTTGGCAGGACTGAAGGTTAATACGCCTTGAGTCGAGTGTACCGAAAAACAGGACCAAAGCTCTGCCGGTATCATCCGGCCAGCCGCACAAAACCTCTGTTTTGCCTCCGCCCGAACAATTCATCAAAAACGGGCGCTGCATTGTTTGTATACACCTTGATATTATTGGCCACCTTGAAAAATGGCCTGCATTTACAGGCCTTTTCGCCCTGAAAACTATCTCAGCTCGTTATTTATTCAAGGTAAAAGTATCCCCCCGCACCCACTTTAGGTTCAAGAACGGCAGGAAGAGCACCCAGCTTCCTGCCACCCGCCTGTGAACAGCGATGGACCAATTCTTCCACTCGAACAGGAATACTGTCCGAAAATAATGGAAACACGACCGTGCTGTATCCTCTCCCCCATCCCTCCCCGTATAAGTACTCAATATATAACGAATTATAAAAACAATCTACTGGCATAACCTTTGCAAAGCATCTACACCAATAACAGCTTTTCATATCGGAGCTGGCCGCAAGGTGGTCCGAATATCGGCATCCACATTAATAAAGAGGCAGAATTGAGCAAACGTACAAAGCTTGATCTTTGTCCCACACCTTACAACGGAGGATTATTATGAAAGCACTTTCACTCTACTGTGTAGCAACCATCAGCATGCTGGCTCTACTAGCCAGCCCTTTATACGCCACCGAAGATATCACCAAAGCAAAGGATGACGCCAACGTCAAGGCACTCACCGGCGAAACCGACAAGGGAAAAGTCGGTATGGGCCCCTCCGATACAGGAAAGTATGATGTGGAGAGCGGCAAGAAGAAGATGAAGGACAAGGCGCACACCGAGTCACAAGAAAAAGGAAAAGTCGGTATGGGTCCCTCCGAGACAGGAAAATATGAAGTAGAGAACGGCAAGAAGAAGATGAAGGACAGCACAAGCGGAGACATGTCGAACAAAGGCGATATTACCAAGGCCAAGGACGATGCCAACGCCAAGGCGCTCACCGACGAAACCGACAAAGGAAAAGTCGGTATGGGCCCCTCCGAGACAGGCAAATATGAAGTGGAGAGCGGCAAGAAGAAGATGAAGGACAAGGCGCACACCGAGTCACAAGAAAAAGGAAAAGTCGGTATGGGTCCCTCCGAGACAGGAAAATATGAAGTAGAGAACGGCAAGAAGAAGATGAAGGACAGCACAAGCGGAGACATGTCGAACAAAGGCGATATTACCAAGGCCAAGGACGATGCCAACGCCAAGGCGCTCACCGACGAAACCGACAAAGGAAAAGTCGGTATGGGCCCCTCCGAGACTGGAAAATATGAGGTGGAGAGCGGCAAGAAGAAGATGAAGGACAAGGCACACAGCGAGTCACAAGAAAAAGGAAAAGTCGGTATGGGTCCCTCCGAGACCGGAAAATATGAGGTCGAAGCAGGCACCGAAAAAAAAGAGTAGTATGCAGAACTCCGGCGAACACTAATAACATGAGACAACAAGCCGCCGGAAAGGTAAGCTTGTAAAAAAAAAGGCGTCCCTCCCTGAAAACAGGGAAGGACGCCTTTACTCTTCGAAACGGCTATAATCAGATCTTGAATTGGGCGACCAGCTGGGTCAGGCGTTCGGCGAGTTTCGAGAGATCGTCCGCCGAGGTGCGAACATGCTGGCTGCTCTCCTTCACTTCGACGGAGCGCTCCCTGACCTGGCCTACACCTTCGGTCATGTCCGCCGTCATCTGATTGCTGCTGGCGACATTCTCATTTATCTCGCCTATTCCCTGGGAAGCCTGATTGACGTTGTTGACAATCTCGTTGGTGGTGATGGACTGTTCTTCAACGGCAGTAACAATACCATTGACGATTTCATCGACGTCGCTGATAATTTCGGTGATTTCCTCAATCTCCTTGACCGTCACCGACGTTCGTGACTGGATTCCGTCTATGGCTTTTTTGATCTTCCCCGTGGCTTCGGCGGTTCCCTGAGCCAAATCCTTGATCTCGTTGGCAACCACGGCAAAGCCTTTACCGGCTTCACCGGCCCGGGCCGCCTCGATAGTGGCATTGAGTGCCAGCAGATTGGTCTGCTCGGAAATCTCGGTGATGGTTTCGGTAATGGAGCCAATGGCCCTGGCCGCCTCTCCCAATTCCGTTATGCTGCCATGCGATTTTTGGGCATTCGAAACCGCCTGCTCCGTCGTCTTCCTGGCTCTGGCACTGTTCTCGGCGATCTCCTTGATGGTATTGCCCATCTCCTCTGAAGCCGAGGCGATCATGTCGAGATTGACGGTGGATTC
>CAKZOA010000249.1 GCA_937132035.1 uncultured Desulfobulbaceae bacterium
CATCCCCTTCGTGCTGCTGCAGGTCACCGGCCTGCTCATCCTGGCGATGTTTCCAAGCATTGTCACCTGGTTGCCGGAACTTTTCTTTGGGCCCCAGTGACCGCAGTGTCGTTTCGGTAAAAAGACCCGGGCTTAAAAAAAAATTGGCCAGCCCGGGTATCTGGTATAGAATGAGGTGGATGAAACCCTTCCACCTCATTTTCATTTCTTCTCGAGGAGAATGACCCATGGTTGAAAACTCCCATCTGCAGCGATTCATGGAGGCCGCAAGGCGCGTCGGCACCGAGGTCGCAGAATGTGATGATCTGCAGCAGGCCGCTGAGTATATCGCCGCCAAGACCAGTGGCAGAACACTGATACCGGAAACTGCCCTGGTACGGAAGTATGCATTGCGAAAGATGATGCGGGAGGCCGGAAGCGAAGTCTATGCAGGCAAGTTCCGAGATGCCGGCAGGGTTCCGGCCGCCGGGATTACCTTCTGCAATTTTGCCATGGCCGATACAGGCACGGTGGTCCTCGATTCAACCAATGAGGATGTCCGCCTGGCGACGACCCTGCCCGAATACCATTTTGTCCTGGTTGACCCGGAAAAAATACTCGCCGACAACCTGGCGGCGGTGGAGCCTCTCTATGCTCTTCACGATGGCGGCGAACCCCGTTTCATCGCCTATATAACCGGGCCGAGCAGGACCGCCGATATCGAAAGGGTGCTGACCATCGGCTGCCACGGTCCGCGAGAGCTGCATATCCTCGTCGTTGGTTCTCTTTCCAGCGATCTGATGGAAATGTAAACGCAGAAGAGAAGGAGTGAGTAATGGTTGATTCCACCCACTATAAGAAAAGTGTTGAAAAGGCGCTGAACAATGAAAAATTAAGTGAAGCGCTGCATCTGTTCGGCGATGCCTATCTCATTGCCCGTGAGAATGCTTTCAGAGGCCTGGATTTCGAAGAGCTGCGCACCGAACTTGCCGCCATCAAAGACGAGGTGCGCCTCAGGCGCAAAGAACTGCTCGACCAGTTTGTCACAAACGCCGAGGCGGCTGGTTCGAAGGTTTTTCTCGCCAAGGATACCAAAGAGGCCAACGACTACGTTATCAAGCTGGCTAAACAGAAACAGGCCAAGAGTATCGCTAAATCGAAGTCAATGGTCTCCGAAGAGGCACATCTCAACAAGGCCTTGAGCAGGGAAGGCATTCGCGCCTCGGAAACCGATCTTGGGGAATGGATCGTCCAGCTGGCAGGCCAGCGGCCGTCGCATATGGTTATGCCGGCCATTCACATGTTCAAGGAGGAGGTGGCCGAGCTTTTCTCCAAGGAAACGGGCCGCAAACTCTCACCGGAGATAAGGACTCTGGTCGATGTCGCCAGGGAGGAGCTTCGCAAGGAATACTTTGAGGCCGACATCGGTCTGACCGGTGCCAACTTCCTTGTCGCCGACACCGGCGGCATCGGTCTGGTAACCAATGAAGGTAATGCCAGGCTCTGTGCGACCCTGCCGAAGGTGCATGTGGTCTTTGCAGGCATTCACAAACTTGTCCGTAATATGGAGGATGCCGTCAAAATCACCAGACTTCTGCCGCGCAACGCCACGGGCCAGCTGCTGACCTCCTATATTACCTGGATTCGCGGCACCATTCCCTGTGATGGCGAGAAGAAGGAACAGCATATCGTCCTCATAGACGGCGGACGCGAAGCTCTTTATCAATCCAAGGCCTGCGGCGATGCCCTGCGATGCATCCAGTGCGGTGCCTGCGCCAATGTGTGTCCCGTCTACCAGACAGTAGGCGGTCATGTTTTCGGCAGCATTTACATTTCGGCTATAGGCATCATCCTTGCCGCCTTTTACGAGGGACTGGACAAAGCCAAAGAGATCGCCCGCGCCTGCATCGGCTGCCGCTCCTGCAGCGCCGTCTGCCCGTCGAAGATCGATCTCGAAGAGATTATTCTTCACTTGCGCAATCAAATTACCGAGAAATACGGTATGGGGGTTGTCAAGAATATAGCCTTCAAGTCGGTTATGAAAAATCGTGGACTCTTTCATAATATGGTGCGGGCTGCCTCCAAACTGCAAGGCCCTCTCACCAGCAGGCAGGAGGGAGAATCTTCCAGCCGCGTGATCCGCCATCTGCCCATGCACTTTATGTCCAAGGATTTTACCGAATGGCGGGATCTTCCCTCCATTGCCCGCACCTCCTTCAGGGACCAGTTCGATACGCTGGAACAGAAGGTCGAAAATCCCGTCTACAGGATCGGTTTCTTCGTCGGCTGCGGCGCCGATTTCGTCTATCCCGAGGTTGGCGTCAGTCTGGTGAAGGTACTCAACCACCTGGGAGTCGAAGTCGTTTTCCCCAAGGGGCAGAACTGCTGCGGCATACCGGCGCTCTATGCCGGCGACTGGGAAACGGGAAAATATCTCGCCCAGCAGGCAGTCGCCGCTTTCTCCGAGGTCGATGTGGACTATGTTCTCAGTATATGTCCAACCTGCACCATGGGGGTGAAGCGGGACTTTGTCGAGCGGCTCGCCGATGATCCACAATGGTCTGAAAAGGCGTTGCGTCTATCCGATAAAACCATGGATGCCTCTGCCTTTCTCGAGAATGTTCTCAAGGCCTCATCCCAACTGAACCTGTCTGATGAGCAGACCGCGATTACCTATCACGATGCCTGTCATCTCAAGCGGGGCAACAATGTCTGGCGAGAGCCCAGAACATTGCTGGCGGCGGCCGGTTATCGTGTCGAAGAGATGAAAAACAGCGACAGGTGCTGTGGAATGGGCGGAACCTACTCCTTTCTCAGCCATCCGCAGATCTCCAGACAGATTACCAGGGACAAGGTCGCCGCCATTGGTAAGACCGGCGCTAAAACCGTGGCCATGGACTGTCCTGGCTGTATGATAATGCTCAAGGGCAGCATGGGCAAGGCCGATCCCGCCGTGCGTTGCGTCCATACCGTGGAACTGCTGCAGGAGGCATTGAAAAGGACATGATTATACAGCCAAGGAGGGAAAAATGAGCGATCGTCTGCCAATCGTCGATAATCTTTGCCGAAACCCGGAAAATCATGCCATGCATATGTGCGAGCTAAAATCGGCAAAGAAGACTGCAGAGATAGAAAAGTATGCAAAAGATCCGCAGTATATATGCGGCAACTGTGGCAACACCGCCAATGACAAGGGCGCGCTGTGCGCACCTGGTCCGCTGCAGCCATAATCTGCTGGTTTTTACACCCTTCACCGCCTGAAAAAGCGTATTAAAGTTTTCCCGGCAAGTGAAACCATTCATGCATTCCCCTTTATTCGCATCCGGAATACACCTGCTTGGCTGGCTGTTGTCGATATTGGCAATACTGGCGCTTTCCGTGTTCGGCAGAAGTCTGCAGCAGCAGGTGACACGCTTTGTCGACCCGATGTGGCTGGCTGGTGCGGTGTTTCTGGTTCTGCTCTTTGCACTGATTATCATCAAGGCCAGAAGACCAAAGGATGCATTTCACAGCCGGGTCTTTTTTGTTACCCTGATGTTGCTGGCTGCAGGAGGAATGGCCCTGCATGCCGAATATCTCGTGCCTATAGAGGTGGTCCATTTCCTGGTTTTTTCCTGTTACGGCTGGCTGTCAAATACCGTTTTCGGCCTATTTGCCGGGATAGTGTCGGTGATTATAATGTCTGTGGGAGATGAAGTGCTCCAGCATTATCTCCCCGACAGGGTAGGGGATATGCACGATGTCGTCATAAACCTTATTTCCGGAATCATTGGCGTTTTTCTCAATCGAAGATGAAGAAATGTATAGCAATAGGCGTAGTTGCTCTGTTCGTCGCCGCTGCTTCGATCGCTTGGAGTGGAGATCTTCTGCGTTGCGTCGTCCTCGATGTCGGTGAGGGCCAGGCGGTACTCCTGCAAAGAGATTCATCGGCGATTCTTGTCGACACCGGCCATTTCGGCCAGGCCGCCAATCTGCGCAGGTCTCTTGGACGGTACGGTGTAAAAAAGGTGGAGGCGGTCATACTTACTCATCTGCATGCAGATCATGCCACCGGTGTTTTCGCCATCATGGACAGGTATCCCGAAGCCGTCGTCTATGAGTCAGGACACCGCCTTCCTTTCCACCCCCTGATGGACGGCTACCGCTGGGTTGCCGAGAAACTCGATTCCGGAAGCTGGGAGCGCAGGATCGTAAGCCAGGGAGAGAGGATTGTCTGGAGGGGAGTGGGAATACACATTCTCTGGCCGTCGCAGCCCAAAGGAGAAGACCTCAATGCTTCATCACTGGTCCTGGAGGTGAATTACGGCGAGCATACCATCCTCATCATGGGCGATGTCAACCGCCGGGTGGAAGCCGAGCTTCTTGCCCAAAGAAGACTGCCCGAGAATATCGAGGTACTGGTCGTTGGTCATCATGGCGCAGCCGATGGCACTTCCTCCGCCTTGCTCGACAGGGTATCGCCAGCTCATGCGGTGGTCTCTATAAATGCTGATAATCTGCGGGGCTACCCCGATGCTGCCGTTATGGAGAAACTGGACAAAGCTGAAGCTCAGGTACACGAAGTGTGGTCGAAGGGCGATTTTGTCTATCCGGCGACGTCAGATCGGTAGAGATGCAGCTCCAGCTCCTTCTGCTCGCCGATTTTCAGCTGTTGACAGCGTGTTGACTCCTGGCAGCTGAGACCTGTGAGAGAAGTACCTCCAGAACACCAGCATGAGATCGGCTGGAACTCCTGGGCAATCAGAATTTTATTTGCCACCCGTCGCTGATTTATGTATGCTGCAAAGGAGACTGACGCAAGGTCGGTCGTTGGGGGAAAGTGAGGATATGGCGGCTGGATTATGACTACCGAAAAGCGGACATCGGAACGATTGGCCTTTGCCAAGGGAGACGAGGTCAGAGTGGTTCTGGAACCGGTCGACGGCAGAGTTCGCCTGGAGGCCAGGATCCTGAATGTAAGCCGCGGCGGAATCGGTCTGGCGGCGGACAGAAATGAAAAGCTGAACCTCGACAGGGAAAGCCAGCTGCGTCTGCTAGATATCGACGCCGGAACCGGCTTGCTTTGTCTACAGGGCCAAGAGGTCAGGATTAAGTGGGTTCTTGACTATGAGCCGCTGCAAAATCTCGGAATCGGCTGCGAGTTTGTCAATATACACGGCGACTGTCTCCAGGAAATAGAGGCATTATTCGACAAAGATCTGTAAGACACTCTCCTCAGGCCTTTTTGCACGTCTTTTTTCTTTGCCACCCCGGCCACCGTACCGGCTTACATATCCTTGACGATCGCCATGGTATCCTGGGCGATCTGCAGCTCCTCGTTGGTGGGAATGACCCATATCTGCACGCTGCTCGATTCCGCACTGATCTTTTTGCGAGTCGAGATCCTACCGTGGTTGGCCTCAGGATCAATCTGCATACCGAGTCCGGACATGTCTTCGCAGACGGCGGCTCTGACAATATCGTCGTTTTCGCCTATACCGGCGGTGAAGGCAACGGCATCGACCCTGCCCAGTGCGGCAAAATAGGCGCCGATATATTTTTTTACCCTGTAGGTGAACATATCGACGGCGAGTTTTGCCCGCTGGTTGCCCTGGGCGGCACTCTCGTGAATATCGCGCATGTCGTTCATGCCGCAGATGCCTTTGAGGCCGCTTTCCTTGTTGAGGATGGCGTCTACCTCCTGGTAGCTGAGGCTTTTTTCCTGGACGATGTAGCCGATAATGGCCGGGTCGATATCACCACAGCGCGAACCCATCATAATACCGGCAAGCGGGGTCATACCCATGGATGTATCCACGCATCGGCCTTTGCTGACGGCGGTAATTGAACCACCGTTGCCCAGATGGACGGTGATAACATTGACCTCTTCTGGGTTTTTTCCCATTTCGGCGGCGACATTCTTGGCCACGTATTTGTGGGAGGTACCGTGGAATCCGTACCTCCTGATTTTCAACTCCTGGTAGAACTCATAGGGCAGGGCATAGAGATAGGCCTTGGGTTCCATGGTCTGGTGGAACTCGGTATCGAAGACGGCCACGTTGGGAGTATCGCCGAAGAGCTGCTGGGCAACCTCGATACCGGTCAGGTTGGCAGGGTTGTGCAGCGGTGCCAGCGGATTGTTTTTTTCTATGGCCGCCTTTATCGGCGCGTCAATCAAACTGGCGCGACTGAAGGATTCACCTCCCTGGACAACCCGGTGGCCGATGGCGTCAATCTCTCCTGTGCTGCTGATGACTCCGGTTTCCGAAGAGGTGATCATTTCGATCAGCAGGTGCATGCCTTGCTTGTGATCGTCGATACGGCGTTCGATAACGGTTTTCTGTTCATCTCCATCCGTATATTTCTTATGAGAAAGGACGCCTTGAATGTCACCTATTCGCTCGACGATGCCTGCAGCCATCAGGGTTTCGGTATCCATATTGAGGAGCTGGTATTTGATCGACGAACTTCCGGCGTTTATGACGAGTATCTTCATTTACTTTTCTGTGGTGGATTTTGAGGCATACGCCTGGATTGCCGTTATGGCTACGGTGTTGACGATATCATGGACCGTGCAGCCGCGGCTGAGATCGTTGACCGGTTTTTTCAGACCCTGGAGGATGGGGCCGATGGCCAGGGAGTCGACCGATGCTCTCTGGACCGCCTTGTAGGTGTTGTTGCCGGTGTTGAGGTCTGGAAAAATAAACACCGTCGCCTTACCGGCTACCTTGCTCTTTGGCAGTTTGGTCTTGGCTACGGCCGGATCGATGGCGGCATCGTACTGAATCGGACCTTCTATGAGCAGATCCGGTCTTTTGGTGTTCGCCAGTTTGGTGGCGGAGATGACCTTTTCCACCTCCGCCCCTTTGCCCGAAGAGCCGGTGGAATAGGAAAGCATGGCTACGCGCGGGGTAATGCCGAAGAGCTTGGCGGTGTCGGCGGAGGCGATGGCGATTTCAGAGAGCTGTTCGGCGCTCGGATTGGGATTTATGGCGCAGTCGCCAAAGACCAGTACCCTGTCTTTGAGACACATTAAAAACACCGAAGAGACGATGGAGAAACCGGGTACGGTCTTGATGATCTGAAAAGCCGGTCTGATTGTATGGGCCGTGGTGTTTATCGAGCCGGAAACCATGCCGTCGGCGACGTTCTTGTGGATCATCATCGTTCCCCAGTAGGTCACGTCGGCCATGAAATCGCAGGCCATGTCCATGGTGACCCCCTTGTCTTTGCGCATTTCGTAAAAATCAAGCACATATTCTTCGAATTGGGGACTACGTTCCGGGTTGATGATGTTGACGCCGTCAAGGTCGAGACCGAGTTTTGATATGCGGGTACCGATCTCTTCTTCACGTCCGAGCAAAGTGATGGAGCAGACATTTCGTCTCAGTAGAATATCCGCTGCCAGCAAAATGCGTTCGCTGACCCCTTCGGGCAGGACGATGTGCTGCTGATGTTTTTTGGCTTCGCGGATAAGCTTGTACTCGAACATTTGCGGCGTTACCCGGGTTGACTTGCGTGAGATCAGCTTTTCCTTGAGTTCGCTTGTTTCAACATTGGCTTCGAAGACGCCCAGGGCCGACGCTATCTTTTGCGGATTGTCGGGGTCGATGCTCCCCCTGAGATCGTGGAGGGCGCTGACCGTGGGAAAGGTGGAATCCTGGACGAGTATGATGGGTACCGGCAGGCCGACCCAGCCTTCGATAAGGCGCTTGATGCTGGGGGGCGGGACCTGGCCGCCGGTGAGGAGAATTCCTGAAATATCGGGATAGGCGGAAGACAGGCGGGAGGCCAGCGCGCCGAGTATCACATCGGAGCGGTCGCTGGCGGTAACCACCAGGTTGTCGTCCTTGATATAATTGAGAAAATTCTCCACGCGCATGGCGGCAATAATGTAGCCGTTTATCCGTTTGCCGAGTTCGCTCTTGCCATAAAGCACCTCGGCGTTGAGGTACTTTTTGACATCGTGCATTGTCGGGTTGGACAGTGTCGGTTCGTCGGGAATGACATAGAACAGTCCGTCGGGAAGAGAGACCCTTTTCTGCAGCGCTTCCAGGATGGCTTCCTTGTCTTCAACCCTGGCCTTGTTGACGATAACGCCCATGGTGTCGACGCTCTTTTCCCGGAGGCTGTCGAGGGCCAGCTGGGAGAGGCTGGCGACCTCGTCCACCGACGATTCGCTGGCATTGCTGACGATTATCGCCGGACTGCTGAAGTTGGCGGCTATTGCGGCGTCAATATCGAAGTTGAAGGATTCATGTCCGGCCTTGAAGTCCGTTCCCTCGCAGAGGACGAAATTGCATTGATCCTCGAGCTGCTGGTATTTGGTGAGTATGATCTCCATCAGCTCGTTCTGCCGGCCACTGTTGATGTAATGCTTGGCTTCGTTAAGGGTGACCGCATAGGTGTCGGTATACTGCAGTCCCAGGTAGAAGTGAGAGAGGATGAGGTCAATGTCGTGATCGCGTTCACCGGGCGTGGTAGGGTTGATTATGGGCCGAAAGAAGCCCACCTTGCGGATATCTCTGAGTAGCAGTTCCATCATGCCCAGGGCGATGGCAGATTTGCCGCTTTCAGCGTTGATGGAGGTAATGTAGAGATTTTTTGCCATTGTCTGTCCTTGTGGTCTACCCTCAAAAAAATAGAGTCATGCGTGAAGATGCAAAAGAGGTGTCGAAAAATATTTTGTTGTGCGATAGTCTGGTAGTGTGTTGTAATAGAGAAAACTGGAGCTGGTACACCTCTCCTAATTCTCAAAGCTTACCAGAAATGGCGGAAGAAATACAATTCTTCATAATTATTGTCCTCTTCAATATCACTTATGGCATGCGAGGTTGCCTGGTGATTTTTCTGTTAACAGGCCAACTCGTATGAAGCTTACGAATGGGAGACGGCTGATGAGCGGTATCTTCTCTTTTTTCAGACTTTTCTAGAACAAGGATATGACTATGAGTGATTTGAACATTCAGTTTGCCGAGCGGATGAACCAGTTGCCTCCCTATCTTTTCGGCATGATCAACAAGATGAAGATGGAGAAGCGATGGGTGGGCGACGATGTTATTGATCTGGGCATGGGCAACCCGGTAGATCCCGCCCCCGAACAGGTGACAAAGAAACTCATAGATGTGGCCAATGATCCTAAGAGTCACCGTTACCCCGTCGCCGGCGGTATGAAAAACCTGAAGCGGGAGATAGCCCTTTATTACAGTCGCAACTACGGTGTCGAACTCGGCGGCGATGACGACGTCATCTGCACCATCGGCTCCAAGGAAGGGATTTCCCATCTCTGCCTGGCCCTTCTCGGTCCGGGCGATTCGGTGCTGGTTCCGGCTCCTGCTTTCCCCATCCATGTGTATGCCGCCGTCATTGCCGGGGCTTCGGTTATCCGCATCTCGTTGTATTCGGAGGAATCGTTTCTGCAGCAGATCCACACTATCTGTCAGGCGCTTTATCCACGGCCCAAGCTGATCATGCTCAACTATCCCCATAATCCCACCGGCACCCTGGCCTCCAAAGAGTTTTTTCGCGAGGTGGTAGATCTGGCCCGGCGGTACAAGTTCATGGTTATCAATGATTTCGCCTATTCCCGTATTACCTTTGACGGGTATGTGGCTCCGAGCCTTCTCGAAGTTTCCGGCGCTCAGGATGTAGCCGTCGAGTTCGGTGCTGTGTCCAAATCCTATAATATGGCGGGCTGGCGGCTGGGCTACTGCGTCGGCAATCCCCAGATCATAGAAGGTCTGGCCAAAATTAAGGGCTACTACGACTATGGCATTTTTTCGGCAATCCAAGTTGCCGGCATTGTCGCCATGCGGGATTGTGAGGACAGCATCAGTGAGCAGGTGGAGGTGTACCAGAAGCGAAGGGACGTCCTCTGCGAGGGGCTCGAACGTATGGGCTGGACGGGGGACAAGCCCAAGGCCGGTATGTTTCTATGGGTGAAAATCCCCGAACCCTATGTGCGCATGGGCTCGGTTCGCTTTGCCGTGGAGATGATGAACAGGGCCAACGTTGCCGTGGCCCCGGGAGCGGGCTTCGGCGAAGAGGGCGATGGCTATCTGCGTCTGGCGCTGGTGGAGAACGAGAACCGCATCAAACAGGCGCTCAAGCAGATGAAGCGCTGCCTTACCGATATCGACCGGGAAATAGAAGAAGGCAGTTTTCAGCTGGACAGTAAGATGGAAGCCTGAAATATTCGGCCTGAACCGCTGTAGTAATATTGCCGATCCGGTCCCCTCCGGCAGGCGAATACGTGCCGCTGAAGCAAAACACGCCAATGGCGGCAATGAGCGCCGCCTTCAGGGACGGGAGGACAACGTCAGGGCTGGGTCGCGTGTTGGAGAATGAATTTTTCAAGCATGGTGACGAATCCCGAACCAAGGGCGTTGAGGGAGTTGAGATCGACGAAATCCTCTGCGGTATCGTCGAAAAAAAGGTTCAGATCCGATTCCAATTCATTCTCGGGATGCCAGTAACAGATGAGCATGGGTACCTTGGGCAGAGGGTAGAGAACCACGGAGACATCGGCCTCATACTGCCTGGCGACGTGCTTGGCGTCGAACATCTGTACCATGTCTTCGAACAGATCCGGATAGGCGTCGGCGATTTTTTTCAATGGTTTTTCACAGCGCTGCCCAAAGAGTCGGAACCAGTCCTGACCGCTTGGCAGTTCCCGCAGCGGTACCCATCGTCCACTCAGCTCCTTATTGCAGCCCCGGACTATGTAGGTATACACCGGCAGCACCACCCACTGGTTGACATGGATGTCGGTGATGATGTCGCCGCTGTCGGTTACCGAGAATTTCTTGCCCAGAACCTTGAGCGTCAGCCTGCCGTCGGCGTAGACGCCGCCAAGCCCTTTGGCCACCGCTGCCAGGTCTCTATCGGCAACGTTTTTTTTGAGCTGTTGCAGTGCTTTTTCGGTGTTTTCGTTCATGGCGCTTTTGCCCCCCGGGGATTCTGTGTACTGCGCCTGTATTTCAGGAGGGATATGAGGGCACTCCCCCAGCTTTTTTTTACCGGTATATACTGCGCCAGCGAAGGCAAGGCAAGTCGGCATTCCGCATTCTCTGCAGTTTGATGCGTTCAGCAGCTTAAAAACTTCCAATGCGTTGTTAAAGTTTTTCATAAGAGAACGTGTATGTATTAATCCGTAGAATAAGCACCGTTTTCCAAGAAAACGTCTGGTAGGGGCCAGGGAGCTTTTCACTCTCTATCAACCGAATGACTCTATCCCGTTTCCTGCATTTTTCGACAACACTCTAAACATATTCGTCACTCTCTGCAATCTTTGCCTCGGCCTATCGCCAGTGTCCTTCATGCCGCTAAAAGCGTCAAGCGGGCAGGAAGAAAAAAGCGGGCAGCGCCGGTGGAGACTGAATCTTCATTGACATCCTTCTAAGCGTAACTAAATATTTACTCATAAATACCGAGATCTTGTGTTGGCTTTTGTGACAATCCTTCAAGTACAGGGGAAAGAGTATGAAAAGCAGAACTGAAAGGGATACCATGGGCGAGGTAGAAGTGGCTGGTGACAGGTTCTGGGGGGCGCAGACTCAGCGGTCACTGCTGAATTTTCCCATCGGCCCGCCTGCATCGATGCCGCTGGAAGTCATTCGCGCCTTCGCCTATCTTAAAAAAGCCGCGGCTCTCACCAACAGGGATCTGGGGCTGCTGTCTTCCGTCAAGACAGATTATATTGCCAGGGTCTGCAACGAGATCCTGGCAGGCGACCTCGACGATCATTTTCCACTGGTAATCTGGCAGACGGGCTCCGGAACCCATACCAACATGAATGTCAACGAGGTGATATCCAACCGTATCCATATGCTCCAGGGGAAACAGCTGGGCCTGGGAAGCCGTTTCGTCCATCCCAATGACGATGTCAATATGTCACAGTCCTCGAATGATACCTTTCCCTCGGCAATGCACATAGCTGCAGTGAAGATGCTTCTGGAAAAGACCATTGTGTCGCTGGAGGTGCTGGCCCTTGCTCTGAAAAACAAGGAAAAAGAGTTTGCCGATGTGATCAAGATCGGCAGAACGCATTGGATGGACGCTACGCCTGTAACCCTCGGACAGGAGTTTTCAGGCTATCACCATCTTCTCATTTCGGGACTGCAGGCGCTTAAAACTTCGATGAATCGGCTGCAAGAGCTGGCGCTTGGCGGCACTGCGGTGGGAACCGGCATCAACTGCCCGGAGGGGTTTGCCGAAAAGGCGGTTGATTATCTCACCAAAATGACGGGCATTGATTTTGTGACCGCCAACAATACATTCGAGGCCCTTTCCGCACACGATGGTCTTGTCGGCGCTCACGGCGCCTTAAAACAGCTTGCTGTAAGCCTCAACAAGATAGCAGGCGATATTCGCCGCCTGGCCTCGGGACCGCGCTGCGGTTTGGGTGAGCTACTCCTGCCGGCCAATGAACCCGGATCATCCATCATGCCTGGAAAGGTCAATCCCAGCCAGGTTGAGGCGTTGACGATGGTCTGTGCCCAGGTGGCCGGCAACGATGTGGCCATCTCCTTCGGCGCGGCCAACGGCCATTTTGAACTCAACGTCTACAAGCCCTTGATCATCGCCAACTTTCTTCAGTCGGCACGGCTTTTGGGAGATGCCGCTCAGTCTTTCCATGACGGCTGCGTGATTGGTATCGAGGCAGACAGAAAGGGTATAGCCGCTACCGTGGAAAAATCATTGATGCTGGTAACCGCCTTAACGCCGCACATCGGTTATGACAAAGCGGCGGAGATTGCCAAGGCGGCGCATGCCAATGGTACAACCCTGACGCAGGAAGCGCTCAGGCACCTCGACGTATCCCCGTCCCAGCTTGAGACCTGGCTCGATCCCTGGACAATGATCGGCAGCCGCTGAGAGGCTCGGACTACCCCTTCCCCATCACCGGTGGACTGACTCGTTGAGATTCCTCCTTGTATTACACCCGGGATTCTGGTATTGCCCAATACAGTACCGGATATGTGGAGGCCCGGTGGCAGCAGAAGGCTGTCATATGGCAAAGACTACTCCACTATCTGCATGACCAAGCAATGGACACAGGAGGAAGAATTGTGAAAAAGTATGTATGCGATATTTGTGACTACATCTATGATCCGGTGGAAGGTGACCCTGATAATGGAGTAGATCCGGGAACGCCGTTTGAGAAGCTGCCCGAAGACTGGGTCTGTCCACTTTGTGGTGCCTCGAAAGAGGATTTTACCGAATTGGACTGAGGGCGGCCGCTTCCCGACGAAAAGGCTGCGCCTGGTGGGAGGCTCTCGACATAGACACTCACACTCTTTTCCGGCAGCCTCAGCTCTCGGATCGCAGCATATCCACGAGCTGGGTTGCTCGTTCTTCCCCTGCCACACTCGGCTCCGGGCGCGTTAGCCCCTCGTACATAATGCAAACCGCGCGGACTGTCGTCCATCCCGGATCCGCGGTACTCTTGTCTTTCGATCGCATTTTTGATAGGATTTTTTATGGAGGCAGGAACGCGTTTATACTGAGCTGCGGGGGTAATCCGGTGAAAAATGAGTTTTGTGAACGGCTGACAAAATCCGTGGAGATACCCATTGAATTTAGGGGTACGGTGTCGAGCATTGCCCATGATCTGAGCCAGACCGGCATGTTGTGTCGAACCTCGCGACAGATTGAGGAAATGACCCTTCTCGAAATCAAGTTCGCTCTGCCGGCAACGGGAGATGCACAAGCTGGCAGGAGCTGGATCAAATGCAGCGGGGTGGTGGTGAGCTGCAAGAAGAAGGTTGGCGGGACGCTCGAACTGCCCTACGAACTCTCCATTTTCTTCAATACCATGTCCGAGGAGCACCGGAATCTGTTGTACGAGTACGTCGCAAGGTAAGCCGGTCTCTTTGCCTGTAGGCAGCCTGGAAGTCAGGTGCCCGTTTGCGGGGTGTGGCCTTCTTCGCCTAAAAGGTCGCGGCAGATATTGGCCGCGGCGATGGTCAGGGCGACCACCGAAGGACCGATAATCAGCCCCCAGAATCCCAGCGTCGCTATACCGGCGAGTATCGATAAAAGTATGAGAACCTCATTCATTGTGTACTCGAAGCCAAAGATTCTTTTCAGGTTGCCGATAAAAATCATCCTGAGGATATTGTCGATGAAAAACCCCATAACCACACTGGCGTAGAGGAATATGACTGCCGCATTGAGGTACTCGCCGGCGACTATTTCCAGGCCTATGACGGGAATGTAGACAAGGGCCGCGCCGATGACGGGGATAATGGAGCCGAACCCGGCAAGTACGCCGAGGTAGAGGCTGTCGTAGCCGCCGATGAACGTCATCAGTATGCCGAAGGCAACTCCCTGGGCCAACATATTAAAAAGGGAGCCGTAAAAGACCACGGCCACGGTTCCCGCGCACTCCCGGTAGAGATATTTCTCATGCTCGATGGTGGTCGGCAGCAAGGTCGCCAGAAAATGAAGGATCCGTTCTCCGTAGACATTGAAGAGAAAGTAGAAGACGAGAGTCCAGCCTATCTGCACGAGAAGTCCGCCTGCCCCGGAGAGCATGTTTTCCCCCCCCTTGATGACGGCCTCGATGGAGGAGCCGTTGATCAGTGATGTCCCTTCGCTTTTGAGACGGGTAACCATTTCGTCGAAGTAGGGAATGGTGGCGATGAAGGCGATCAGTCTGTCCCACAGGCTAAGAACGGTGTCCTTGATTTCGGATATGTTCAAGGCCGAGATCTGATCGACGGTCACCATGATGAAATACACCAGCGGCAGAAAAATCATCATCAGAAAAAAACAGGTGAGCAACAGGGCCACCAGCACCCGTCGGAATCTGTAGATCCAGCGCGGCAGACTGCTGTTTCGGCCGATGCCGGAGACGGCGGCCTCAAAGGCGTGACTTGTGGAGAGAGCCAGCGTTGCGGCAACCAGTATGTACTTGAGAAAAGGTGAAAAGATATAGAGAGAGGCCGTGGTGAGAATGACCGTGAGAATAACCACAAATCCGGTGTTGCGATATTCCGTTTTTTCCATGTATCTGCTCCTGGCGCTGTAGAAGGGGTGATCGGCACAATAGTAGCGCGTTAGATGTTTTGAGCAAATAGTTATTGTCGAAAAGTCACAGAAAACCATCCTTTTGTCAGAGCTCTCAGCGAGGATGGACTCCTGCGGGTCGGCTTATGCACCAGCGGTGCCATTTTGCAGTTTCAGGAGATGAGCCTGCAGCCTCAACCGCTCAAAGGCGAGGCTGCAGGGGAGCGGGATTAGGAACTGGGGAAACAGATCTTCTTGACGTCATTAAAGTTTTTGACGAAGAAAGGCTGTATTCCTTCCTTGATATGATCCTGGAGGAGCGTGAAGTCGTCTTCGTTGTCGGCCGGCAGAATGACCTGTTTGATCTTGGCCCGTTTGGCGGCAATTATCTTCTCCTTGACGCCTCCAATGGGCATGACCAGGCCGCTCAGAGTGAGTTCGCCGGTCATGGCCGTCGAGGCGATCATCGGCTTGCCAATCGCCAGCGAGTAGAGCGAGCAGGCCATGGTTATGCCGGCAGAAGGTCCATCCTTGGGAGTGGCTCCGGCGGGGACGTGCAGGTGGATGAAGTTGTCCTGGAAAAATTTGACGGCTTTTTTATTCCCCTTAAGAAGCGAGCGGACGTAGCTGTAGGCGATCTCAGAAGATTCGACCATGACCTTGCCCAACTGCCCGGTTTGCTTATAGCCCGGCTGGGCCGAGGGAATGGGAATCGATTCGATGTAGAGAGTGGCTCCGCCCATCGAGGTATAGGCAAGACCGGTGATAACGCCGATACGCGGCTTCTTGAATGCCTGGTCCTCGGTGAAGGTCCTCTTGCCCAGCAAATCTTGAAGATCCTTGATGTTGACCCGTACCGTCTTTTCCGGATCTTCCACCAGGTCCTTGGCTGATTTGCGCAGGATCTTCTTGATGTAGTTCTCCAGCTGGCGCACTCCGGCTTCCCGGGCGTAGCCCTCGATTATGGCCTTGAGAACCGGTTTCGAGAAGACGATCTGCTTGGCATTCAATCCGTGCAGGTCTCTTTGCTTGGGGATGAGATGCTTGGTGGCGATGTTGACCTTTTCGTCCATGGTGTAGCCGGGAAGCCTGATGGTTTCCATCCTGTCAATCAACGGCTGGGGAATGGTCTCCAGCTGGTTGGCCGTACAGATGAAAAGTACCTTGGAAAGATCGAAACGGACGTCGAGATAGTGATCGAGAAAATTCTGGTTCTGTTCGGGGTCGAGAACCTCGAGCAGCGCCGAGGCCGGATCGCCGCGGAAACTGGCTCCAATTTTGTCCACTTCGTCGAGCATGATCAAGGGGTTGGCCGTCTTGCAGGTCTTAATTGCCTGAATGAACTTGCCCGGCAGGGCGCCGATGTAGGTCCGGCGGTGGCCCTTGATCTCGGCTTCGTCGCGCATACCGCCCACCGAAAAACGGTAGTACTCGCGCCCCAGTGCCTTGGCTATCGACTGGCCTATGGAGGTTTTCCCAACACCGGGGGGGCCCACCAGCAGGATGATGGATCCTGACAGATCGCCTTTGATGATGCCCACGGAGATGAGCTCGAGGATACGCTCCTTGACATCGTCGAGGCCGTAGTGCTCTTGATGGAGAATTTTTTCGGCCTTGGAAATATCATAGTTATCTTCCGTGTAGACACCCCAGGGAAGGATGGTCAGCCAGTCGAGATAGGCCCGGGTTACATTGAATTCGGCTGAAGCCGGGCCAATGAGCTTGAGCTTGTCGATTTCTTCCCTGATGCGCTCGGAGGCCTCTTTGGGAGGGTTGAGCTGTTTCATCCTTTTTTCAAACTTTTCCACCTCCGCCTGGGTGTCGTCTTTGGCGAGTCCAAGTTCTTTCTTGATCTCCTGGAGCTGCTGCTTGAGAAAGAATTCGCGCTGCTGCTTGGAGAGCTGTTCCTCGATGCGTTTGGAAATCTGCGCCTTGAGCTTCGACACCTCGAGTTCGTTCTTGAGCAGCACCAGGACTTTTTCGATGCGCTCGCGGACGTCGATGGTCTGGAGAATCTTTTGCAGTTCAGGTCCCGAAGAGGTGGTCATGGAAGCGGCAAAATCGGCCAGAGCGCTGGGATCGCTGACGTTGATTCGCTCGATAATGAGCGAGAGACCTTCCTTGTAAAGGGGGTTGAGGGTCACCAGTTCCTTGATTGCATCGACGATGGCCACCGAATAGGCCTTGATCTCTTCGCTTACCTCTATGCGTTCGTCGTAGAAGTATTCGACATCCGCATAGGGTACTCTGTCCTTGAAAATGATTTTTTTGACCATGAAGCGTTCAAGGGCCTGGACGACGAGCTGCAGCGGTTCGCCTTTCTCGAACGGTGAGACGCTCTGAACGCGCACGGCGACACCCATCGAGAAAAAATCGTTTTGCTCGGTGGGACGATGCTGGAGATTGTCATCGCTTGGTTTGACGAGCAAAAGACCGAAATACATCGGTTGTTGTGACTTCTCACTGGATTTGATGATGACTTTCTGATAGTGCTTATCATCAACGATGACTGGGCCCATCATTTTCGGGAACATGGGCCTGTCGTGAAGCGGAAAAAGCATCAACCGGTCAGGAAAAATGTCTTTGGCGACGACAAGTGATCGTGATTCACTGTCGCTGTTTTCCGTGTCAGGGTTTTCAACTTCTTCTGGCATAATAATGGGTCCATTTTCAGCCATAAATCTCTCCTCTCTTTACAGAAATCTCAGATATTATAAAAGGTTTCTCCTATTTCCATATATAGTAATATATCTTTTTTATGATATTTCAAAGACAGGACAAGGAAAAGAAAAAAGAGGCGTCCGCAAACTCTCTAAAAGTGCTTGAAAAAAAGTTAAAATGATTGACAGCTTTAGAGGTTATACTCTATGTTGATCCACATGTTGTGGGTATATGTTTGATATTTTGCTCTGCAGTACCTTGGTGGCGTTGCACGGCCCTGCAGATACTGGTGTGGTGTAAATACCACTGAGAGGTCGCCATTCATTTTCCTGTTTACCCCTGAACCTCAGCCTAGCCGATTATGAGGAGACAGGGGTGCTCTTTTCACGGGCGTCTGTAGCCTGGACGGCTGCAATCGAGCCCTCAGGTTCATGGCGTACCGGGAAAAAAGTAGCCTTGTCGTGGACCGAGTTGCTGAGATTGAGGGTTGATCAGGTCCATTTTTGAGCAGAGGGGACAATAGCATGAGTGATTCCATGGTACAGTTGGAAGAATTCCTGGAACAATGGCGTGACGGTCAGGAACAGAATAAAAAAGCCTTTCTCATACTCAGGGAGTTTCTGTCTTCCTGGGAACAGGTGCGGCTTGAGTTCATAGTGCGCGAGGGAGTTACCTACTCACTTCGTGCCAGGCACGACGAGCAGACGACACGTCCGCTTTTTGTCATGGTCGACATTATCGAGGGCGAGCCCAGATGGCTCTCCGTCTGTTTTTATGCAGAGATGATAAAAGATCCTGAGGGAAAAGGTGATTTTGTCCCCGAGGGACTTCTCGGGGAGGACGCGCTGTGCTTCGATATCGAGCACTACAGTCAAGAAGCCTTGGAGTACCTGCAGGAGAGGCTCAAGGAAGCCCGGCAAAGCGCCACTACATAGGCGCCGAACGGAAAAAAAAAGACGATCGGGGCAGGGGGCTGCAACTCTAGAGTAGACTGGGTTCGCAGCCATATTGGCCTGGTCTTCAGTAACTCGTGCTCACGGAGGTGACGAAGTGGCTCAATTTCTATTTGTACTGCGCTCCAACGACAACGAAAAAGCGACCAGATGTTTTCAGTTCGCCAAAATTGCCCACTCCAAAGGACATACGGTGAATATTTTCCTCATCGACAGCGGAGTTGACTGGGCCATGGTCGACAGGGACGGCAGCAGCAAAACCGTTACCGGCGACTGTGTCAATGACTACCTTCCCTACCTTGTCGAACATGAGGTGACGACGGGGGTCTGCACCCCTTGCGCCGCCAACAGAAACCTTGATGAAGCCGGATTCCATTCCAATATGGTATTGGACGGGGGGCCTCATCTGATCGACATGGCGGCCGAAGCGAAGATATTCAATTTCTGACATGGCCGCAGACGCTTTCGACACAGCTTTTTCAACGGACCATCCGGAAAAGAAGGAGTGCTGTGCGCATAGGTTCTGTCGCTACAGCTCAAGGGATACCGTCTCTGCTCTTGGAGATCTTTGTCAATGACCGTCGAACAAGGTTCTGACTCCGTGGAGGCCGTGTGGCCCATCTGGAGGTGGAATGGGTTTGCCGATCTCGACGCTGGCGGCGTCCACGAGATCCTGGCTCTGCGGCAAAAGGTTTTCATTGTTGAGCAGAGCTGCATCTACCAGGATGCGGATAGTTATGACGGTATTTCTCTGCATCTTACCGGCAGGGACGAAAACGGCGATATTGTCGCCTATGCCAGACTGATTCCCCCCGGTCTGCGTTTTATTGAACCCTCCATCGGCAGGCTGTTGACGATCAAAGAGCGAAGGCGGGCTGGGCTGGCGACAGTGGCGATGCGACAGGCGATAGCCAGGTCGCGGGCGGAGTATCCCGGGCATCCCATCGCCGTTTCAGCCCAGTTGTATCTCAAGGACTTTTATCAGCGCTTGGGCTTCATCGTCAAAGGTGAGCCATACGCTGAGGATGGTATTGTGCATGTCGACATGCTTCTGCCGGTGAAGTGACAATGGAGCCTATGGGTATTGTCAATTATCCGGCGTTTCTCTTGGCCGGTATCCTTCTTAATATCACGCCAGGAGCTGACACCTTCTACATCGCAGCCAGATGCCTCTCCGGCGGCAGATGGGCCGGAGTGCTCTCCGTCCTGGGTATTTCCACGGGTGGGGTGGCCCATACCCTGGCTGCCGTCTGCGGACTTACCCTGATTCTTTCCTCTTCGCCGAAACTGTTTGCCGCCGTACAATTTTCGGGCGTTGCCTATCTTTTCTACCTTGGTGGCAGATCGCTTGTGAGTAGCGTGCCGGATGGGGGCAGGAGACTGCTGCTGGTACCTGCGATATCCGGTGCCAGAATATATACGGAAGCGGTCACCACCAATGTGCTCAACCCCAAGGTTGCCTTGTTTTTCCTGGCTTTTCTGCCGCAGTTCATCGACAGGGAGTATACCCATCCTGCGCTATCCTTCCTGGTGTTGGGCGCGACCTTCATAGCAACCGGCACCCTGTGGGGACTTGTTCTCGTCATTGCGTTCTGCTCCTTGAGGTCGAGGTTGACGAGAAGCATTCAGTCGGCGCGACTGCAGGCCCTGTTTCAAAGGATATCCGCTGCTGTATTCATCGCCCTGGGTGTGAGTCTGGCGTTTTCGGCCCTGTAGTCTTATGGTTACGTCCCTTTGCAACTGCGCTCGTGATGCCTGAATCAACTACTTCTTTGATAGGAGAAAGAATGGTGGCGCATCAGTCAGAGAGTTTGCGGGAGGTTGAATAGAGAACGGCTGCATTTACAGCTCTTTTCATGGTCGGCCGGAACAGAACGTCCATGGCCGTGTGTTTGTGACGGAGCCGGGTCTTTGAGCAAGGGTATTGAGAGTACTTGCATATTGCCTGATACTTCGATAGCCTTGAAAGCAGAGTGGCGAAGTGAGGAATGGTGCGACAGGATGGTTGAGAAGAGGCCGGATCGTATTTCGGGTCAGCACACCCCTGGACGAGGCGGGAAAACATGCGCCCAGGGTACCGGCGAAGGTTGAAGAAAAGCAACAGGCACACGAGGCTGTCGATGAAACAGGCATACCGTTATGCTCCATATTCCTTGTTGCCCGAGGATGAGTTCGATACCATACGCGAGCATCTCTACTATGAAAAGGTATCCCAGGGTACGGTCCTGCTGGTCCAGGAGATCACCATGGTGGAGACATTCCGCCTGCTTCTTTCCGGCTGCGCACGCCTTTACTATGAGTTCAATTTTACCGAAACCCTCAGCCGGGATCTCAGGACGGGAGACAGTTTCGGCGGCATCTCTATTCTGCTCAATGAGGGTATAGCCACAAAAACCCTGAGGATTGTGGAAGACGCAGAGTTGGTCTCGCTCGATGCCGCTCTTTTTCTCAATCTCTGCGAGAACTACGACGATTTCACCGAATTCTTCACCAGCGCCTTCGGCAGGAGCATGATCAACAGGACCTATGCCGGCATCATTTCCCGACAGGTCAAGGACAAGGAGTTGAATCTGCCGTTTTTCAACCAGCCGATCTCGGCGATGTACAGACCGGTTATCGCTACATGCCCGCGGGACACGACCATCGCCTCGGCCGCCAGAAAAATGGCGGAAACCAACAGCAGCGCCCTACTGGTGAAAAACGACGATCAGATAGAGGGCATTATTACCGATGCTGACCTGCGCAAGAAGGTGGTCGCCGAAGAAGCTGCCTTTTCTACTCCGGTGCAGAGGATAATGACTTCTCCGGTTATCTCGATAGGCGATGGTTCCCAGGTCTACGAGGTGTTTCTGAATATGCTTGAAAAAGACGTCCGCCACCTAATGCTCGCAAATCAGGTCGGTGAGATAACGGGTATCATCAACGAAAAAGATCTGATAACCGCCCAGGCAAACTCCACGTATCTTCTTATCAAGACCGTCAAGGCGGCAAAGGATATCACGCATCTGGAGGATATACACGACAAGCTTATCAGGATGCTGATTAACCCTGTCCAGACTGGTGCCAGCACCGAGTATATCACCAAGCTTATCACTGCTTTCTCCGATGCCATCATTGATAAGATCATCACCTTGGCCATCGAGGATCTCGGCCCACCGCCCTGTGAGTTCGTCTTTATGATCATGGGCTCAGAGGGCCGCGCGGAGCAGACCTTCATCTCCGACCAGGACAACGCCCTTGTCTATCGCGATCCAGAGAACGAGGGGCAACGTCGAAACGCTGAAAAGTATTTTCATCATCTCGCTGAAAGCGTGTGCAATCAGTTGCATCGAGCCGGCTACAGACTCTGCACCGGCGAAAACATGGCCAAAAATCCGAAATGGTGCCAGCCTCTATCGGTATGGAAAAAGTACTTCCACGAATGGATCCATGCCGCCAAACCCAAGGACCTGCTGCACTCGAGCATTTTTTTTGATTTCAGAGGAGTGTGGGGGGATACCACCATATCCGACGAACTCAAAGAATATCTTTTGAAAGCGATTAAAAAATGGCCGGGGTTTTTGCGGCATCTCACCGAAAACACTTTGTATTTTAGGCCGCCGATCAATTTTTTCCGAAGATTTGTCGTCGAGAAGAAGGGCAAACACAAAGGGGCTTTCGATATCAAAGTGGCCATCCTGCCGATCATCGATTTTGCCAGGCTTTATGCCCTGAACAGCGATATCGCCGATACCAATACCCTGCGAAGGCTTTTCCGGCTTCACAAAATGGCGGTACTCACCGACAGCGAGTACAAGGACCTGGTGCAGACCTACAACTATTTGATGCGCCTGCGCTTCCTCCGTCAGATGACCGTGATTATCGACGAGAAGATGGAACCAGATAACTACATCACTCCTTCCAGGCTCAGCTATCTCGATCAGGCGATGCTGAAAAAGGCTTTTTTACGCATCAAAAAGTTCCAGCAGAAATTGAGCTTCGATTTCACCGGTACGCTCTGATTAACTCACCATAAAATCCCGCTATGCGACCCGATGTATCTTTTCTTACCACTCCGTGCCACGAATTGACACAGAGACACGTTTGATGCAAGGACAAAGAAGAGACCGACTTCCAGGATGTTCATGATCAATGAGGAATTATTCCACATCACCGCCCACTTTCACCATCCTTTCGGATGAATATATCCGCCAGGTCAGGACGGTTCCGAAAAAGAAATTGTTTTCCTCCCGGACCAGTGGGCTTTCATCAAAGGCAGTTCCGTCGATGTTGTCCCACCGGCCATATATCCCCCAGCGAAGCGTGTCGGTGAGCTGCTTGGCCACGCTGGCCCCGACCGAAAAACCGGCGTATCCGCCTTCCGGATCATAGAGCGGTCGACCCGGACGGACATCTTCGGGTTCCACCTCATAAAAGTAGTCGTTGAAATCGGCATCGGTGAAATTGACTCCGAGGTTGAAACCGAAACGGAGCTTTTGATCCCGGAACACGCGGCCGTTGTTGTATATCAGGTTCACTCCACCGTGCAGTCCCTGGTACGCCATATCCAACCCGTCCTCGAAGCCGATGGAAAATACCCCCCGTAGCGCGGACCGCATATAGAGTTCATTGAGCGGATCACGCCCGGTGAAAAACCATTTAAGTTCCGGCCCGACTTCAAAGAGCGAATCGAGGTCCTCCATGCCTTGCCGGGCTTCATTGTCGTCTTCCACCGGCGGATTCCCGAAAAGCGAAATGTCGGTTTCAAAAAATTCGCTCTGATAGAAAATGCCTCGAACCCCTTCCCGGTCGATTCGAAATAAATCACCCCGATATATCAGATAGGGCAGCGGCAACACATACCAGTTGGCCTCATCCGACCCCGGATAATGGGGAATGCGGGCAGCTGTATTGAAGAGGACGAACTCCCAGAGCGGTTTTTCCTCCTCCTCCACCACTTCTTCAAATTCCTGCCCGAGACAGGCCCTGGAATGGAGTATCCATAAAAAACCATGAATAGTTAGGACCATACATATCAATCGATAGAAGCGGGGCATGGTTTTCCGTTTCCGGGCTCGTTCAGTTGAGGGTGGGTGAGAGGTCATCGCTTGGTACGCCGCCTTTCTTGACTTTTTCATCTATTCCTTTCAGTAAGGCATTAATACCCAAACACCTATCAATTCTCATCCGTCTTTTCAAGGACTTTTGGCAGATTCTCCGCGGTACGCAATACATTCAGTTTGCAATGACGCCACTTCTCAGTTATCCCAGCCAATTATAAACTAGTTCTCTTTGTGCCTCATGAGGAGTTATTATCACGCCGGGATCGATACCGGAGCAGATATCGTTTTCAATACCTGGTGCAGAGTGTTGAAAATTGATAAATTGTTGGAAGAAGTTTGAAGAAAAGGCAGGGCAGGATAACAACTGATGGCTGATTGCTCCTGTCGGGGCCGTTCCCGTGATGCTTTTGTTATACTTTCGTTATTTCCGTGTGATCTGTCATATATACGCTCTACAGTACCAGCGGTCCTCGTAAGCGAGGCAGAAATTGTTTGTCTGCTTCGCGAAACAGGACCAGGTGGCAACATGGCCAGGTTGCGGAATGTTTTTTTCTAAGATGCATATCACACTTACTTGGGAGGTACTGAAAATGATTAAGGCCACGACAACGATGATTTCAACTATGATGGTTACAGGTTTGTTGGCTTCCGGCCTGTATGCGGCACCGATCACACTGAACAGTGCACAGATGGATGGAGTGGCTGCGGGCGGCAAGATGAAGGTGGACGGTTTCGTCTGCCCCGTGCTCTCCGCAGTGGTGGGCGAACACAACCCCAACGCTGTAGCAATCGGTGAAGGCCACTATTCGATAATTGGTCCGAATGTCAGTGTACCCGTGCATGCGACAAACGACAACGGCGCAGGCACGCCTCCCGGCCCCCATGCCGCTCCAGGCGATAAGAACTATACGGCAATCTGGGGCCCTGGACCTCAGTAGTTTACCGTCATAGATACAACAAACGGCAAAAGCCGTTTGTTGTATCTATCGAATTTCATGATCAGAACCGTTCTCTTGAAAAAATGGGGGTTGGTTAAGGCGCGGCTGAAACTACCAATGAAGGCTTATACATGTACAACCCAAAGCTTGTTGGCCTCGTAACTTGGCTTGTAATAGCAGGTTGCCTTGGTTCCATAACATTTTCACAAGCCAGAAATCCAACACGACCAGTCCGCTCTCTCCTGGAAATACGACATCAAAACCTTGTCCTCCAGCAGTGGGAGCTGAGCTGCGCAGCAGCTGCACTTGCGACTATACTGCGCTACCAGCACGGAGTACCGGTCACTGAACAATCGGTGGCGCTCGGCCTGATCAATCGCCAGGAGTATCTGGCAAACCCTGATCTGGTTCGCCTCCGCCAGGGTTTTTCCCTGCTTGATCTCAAGCGTTATGCCGATGCTGTCGGTTACGAGGGGATTGGCCTGGGGCAACTGGAGCTGTCCGATCTTTTTGACCGGGCACCACTCATTGTGCCGGTAAACCTGCAGGGATTTCCACATTTCGTTGTGTTCCGCGGCGGTACTTCAAGCTCGGTGCTGCTCGCCGATCCGGCATTTGGCAATATCACCATGTCAACGGACAAGTTTCTCAATGGCTGGATTTATTATAAGGATATCGGACAAGTCGGCTTTGTCGTCACAAAGGCAGGAAAACTCGCCCCTCCGGGTGAATTGTCCGCCCGATCACTGGATTTTGTTATGATGCCATAATTTATGGGAACCGGGGAAATGGATACACCAGTAAAAAAAATTCGCTGTTTAGGGATTGGCATTGCCGCGCTGATTCTGCCGCTGTTTCCGCTCACGTCTCAGGCACAGGACGCGGATACGCGCACCGAGGAGATGGAGCGCAGGCTGCAGGAGCGCGATAAGGTTATCCTGGAGCTTCTCGAACGTGTTGAAATGCTGGAGCGGCGGGTTGGGGTTGAACGTCGCGGGTCCGGATCCGGCCAAGTGCCTGCTGAAGCCATCAAACCTGATGCAGTGCCGGAGGCGGAACGAACTATCACAGAAATTTCAGAGGGTGCGCCGGGTGCGGTCGTTGTCAAGGAGGGGGATGCCGAAAGGGCTCTTGAGCGTTCACTGACCCGCACGGGGGCGTTGCTGCTCCCCCTGGGTATTTTGGAGATAGAGCCTGGTTTACGTTACGCCAGACAGGAAGATTCCACCCCGGGCCTCTTTTCCTCCGACGACCAGCTTTTTGCCGCCGAGACGGAACTCAACGCCAACAGTCTCACCGCCGATATGGCACTGCGTCTGGGCTTGCCATGGGATTCCCAGCTGGAATTAGGCCTGCCGTACCGGTGGCGTGAGGTAGAGTCGCTAAACAGCGTGGGCTTCGTACCAACCGAATCGTCGAGCCAGTCGGGGGCGGCCCTGGGGGATATCCGCCTGGGGCTTGCCAAGACACTGGTCCGCGAAGGGTTGTGGCGTCCCGATATCGTCGGACGGATAACCTGGGATTCGGCGAGCGGTGAGCGTGAGGATAACGGAGTAGGGCTCGGTGGCGGCTTTAACGAGATTCGCGGATCGCTTTCGGTGATAAAAAGGCAGGACCCGATTGCTATAATAGGCGGTCTGTCATACGAACATAGCTTCGAAGAAGACCAAATCCTGCCCGGACCGGTCCTCGCCGTGAGCTTTGGCAGCTTCGTCGCCTTGAGCCCGGAGACCTCCATGCGCTTTGTCTTTTCCGGAGGATACCAATACGAAAGCGAGTTGGCAGGAGAGGCACTCGCCGGCAGCGATCGCACTCTTGGAAGCTTAGTGGTGGGTGGTACCACATTACTGGCTCCTGGTCTTCTGCTGAACCTTTCGCTCAATGTCGGCTTGACGGATGACGCCGACGATTTCGGGATTTCGCTTTCTCTTCCGTTTCGTTTTACCAGTCCGCTTTACTGACGGGGTATCCCCCCGGTAACCAGCAATACTCATGGCGTCGGAGGCGATACTCTATTTGCTGTCCAGACAGGGGAAGAGCTGACCACCTTCTCCTTTGTGAGAAAATGAATGGATGTGTTTTTGGCTCAATATCATTTATTATTGTCTAAGAGCTTGTCGGAGTATGGGCATTTTTGTTCAGGTGGAAACATTTTCAGGAAATCAAACACAGCCATATAATTGATATTGCAAGCATTGATTTTCTGAAAATAACGAAGATATGGGCGAAAAGGGTATACTCCGACAGGCTCCTGGAGACAGAGCTGTAAAATGATGATCCTTACCCTGAGGACACTTAAGGCTTTGATAGCTTTGTTGGATGTGCCGATCGGTATCATAGAAACAATCAACCGGGTAAAACAGCGAGCCAGACTATCTTATGACACGGCGTATTCTTGTAATTGAAGATAACAGAGACCTGGCGAAAGTTCTCAAGAAGAACCTGGAAAATCTCTCCATGGCGGTTGATCTGGCGTATGACGGGGTGGCTGGATTGACGAAAGCGGAGTCAGGTAAATACAATCTTATAATTCTCGATCTGATGCTCCCGGGTATCGACGGAATAGAGATTTGCCGCAGGGTCCGAAGGAAAAGCGTCTATACCCCCATTTTGATGCTTACGGCAAAATCGTCTGAGATTGATCGTATCCTCGGTCTGGAACTCGGCGCAGATGATTATGTTACCAAACCCTTCAGCATCAAGGAATTGATGGCGAGGGTGAAAGCAATCTTTCGGCGTATTGACGAGATACAGATCGGCAACAGACAATCTCAGGAAATCATTCATGCCGGACAGCTGACTATAGATACACTGAAGCGGACCGTCTTATGTAAGGGCAAGCCCATTGATTTAACGGCCAAGGAATTTGAGTTGTTGTGGCATTTTGCCAGTAATCCCGGCCGGGTTTATAGTCGAACCCAACTGCTTGATTCTGTCTGGGGGTATGGCCATGATGGTTATGAGCATACTGTTAATTCTCATATGAATCGCCTGAGGGCAAAGATAGAAGAAGACCCTTCCACGCCAGAGTATATCCTGACCGTCTGGGGTGTGGGATACAAATTCTCCGAGAAAAAGATACATCCTAAACTAAGCTGATGTTCAGATCTCTTTATTCAAAACTTGCAGCCGTTGTTCTTGTGCTTTTTTCCTTTGTTGCACTGGTGATGGTGATTTTGGTCATTTATGCAACCGATATGTATCGTCAGGAAGCCAACCAGAAACTCAACATCGATCTGGCTGAAAAAATCGTTAAAGAAAAGATATTGATAAAAGACGGGAAAATAGATCGTGATGCATTGGAGTATATTTTTCATATTCTGATGGTGATAAATCCTTCTATCGAATTGTATCTCCTCGACCCGGAGGGAAATATTCTTGAATACTCTGCTGCTCCCGGCAAAGTCAAAAGAGAGAACGTTTCGCTGAATCCGCTTAAAAAATGGCTATCCGGTCACAAAGGTATTCCTGTATTGGGAGATGACCCCAGAAATCTCGCTGGACAGAAAGTCTTCTCGGCAGCCCCTATTCATGAACAGGGCAAGCTGGAGGGCTACCTGTATGTGATTTTAGGGGGAGAAGAGTACGACACTATTGCCCAGAAAATCCAAGACAGTTTCATTTTGAGGATGTCGAGCTGGCTGATTCTCGCCGCCATAGCCTTTGCCGGCATCGTTGGCCTGCTGATTTTCGCACTTCTTACCCGACGGCTGAAAAAACTGACTGCAGGGGTGGATGCGTTCAAAAAGGGGGAGCAGCTCACAAACATTGACCTCCCTCGTCAAAAGAAAGAGGGAGGTCAGGACGATGAAATTGACGATTTATCCAGGACGTTCCGAGAAATGGCGAGGCGGATTGAAGAACAGATTGGCAAACTTCAAAAAAGTGACCTGCTGCGGCGCGAACTTGTCGCAAATGTCTCCCACGATCTGCGTACTCCTCTGGCAACGCTGACCGCCTATATCGAGACCATGCAGCTTAAGGATTTTGACTGGTCTTCGGATGAACGGCAGAAGTATTTGAAAATCGCGGGGAAACACTGCAGGCGCTTGAGCTCTCTGGTCGATGATCTCTTCGAGCTGGCCAGCCTGGACGCCCAGGAGACAAAACTCAACCTTGAATCGTTCAGTATTGCGGAACTGATACAGGACGTGGTGCAAAATTATGAACTGGCAGCAAAACAAAAGAACATTACGCTGACCTCTAATATAGGCCAGGATCTTTCATTTGTTGTCGGTGATATCAGGCTGGTGGAGCGTGTGCTTGAAAACCTCATTATTAATGCCCTGCGTCATACACCGGAGGGTGGAACAGTCAGTTTGATACTGAGTCCTACGGATGAATATATGAACGTACAGGTGCTCGACACAGGGGGCGGCATTCCAGAGGAAGCCCTGCCCCATATTTTTGACCGATTTTTCAAAATAGAAAACACAGAAAACGTTTCAGCTTCTCTCTCCGGTTTTGGCCTCGGTCTGGCGATTGCCAAGCGCATCATGGATCTTCATGGCGGCGATCTTGAGGTGGAGAGTAAACAGCACGCGGGAACCTGTTTCACCTTCAGTTTTCCGATTCAAAGCACTTTCTAGGAGCTTGTCGGAGTAGAGGCATTTTTGTTCAGGTCGAAACATTTTCAGGATAACAATCACAGCCATATAATTGATATTGCAAGCATTGATTTTCTGGAAATAACCAAGATATGGGCGAAAAGGGCATACTTCGACAGGCTCCTGGCATTCCCCTTCTTTTGCCGTGACCAAATAGTATCATTTTCGTGATGGTTCTGTGAATCCTCGTTAATAATGTTCAGGATAAAGCTATCACGATTGGGCCGAGTGCCATACGACTCATTTTTCAGGCAGATCCGAGCGAGTATGTAGGGCCGGCTCATCATATTCAAGAGAGGTGATGAAATGAAAACTCTACTAGTATTTTGCGTATTCCTTCTATCCGCATCCATCTTTTTCGCAGACGGCCGGTCTGGTGCAATGACCGACAATCCAGCGCTTGAAAAGGCAACTTTTGCCGGCGGCTGTTTCTGGTGCATGGAAAAACCCTTCGAAAAACTTGACGGTGTCAGTGCCGTTGTTTCCGGTTATGCCGGTGGGACAACGGAAAATCCGAATTATGACAATTATGCGAGCGGAGGGCATATCGAAGTGGTGGAGGTTGTCTATAACCCCGAAAAAATAACCTATGAGGAATTGCTTGATGTCTATTGGCGGCAGGTAGACCCCACGGACCCGGATGGGCAGTTCGTCGATCGCGGGCATGCCTACAGTACCGCAATTTTCTCCCACAATGACAAGCAGCGGCGCCTTGCCATGGCCTCAAAAGAGGCACTCACTGGAAGCAAACTATTTGACAAGCCCATAGTTACTCCCATCCTCCCCGCGACCAGATTCTACCGGGCCGAGGAATACCATCAGGATTACTACAAAAAAAATCCGATCAGATACAAATATTACCGGTCACGGTCTGGCAGGGACATCTTTCTCAATACAGTGTGGAAGGAGCAGAAAGAGGAGACGATGAGTGGTAAAGATTTGAAAAAAATGCTTACTCCACTGCAATATAAGGTGACGCAGGAAGATGCAACCGAACCCGCCTTTCATAACGAATATTGGGATAATAAACGTCCGGGAATCTATGTTGATGTGGTATCCGGAGAGCCGCTTTTCAGCTCAACAGATAAGTTTGACTCGAAAACCGGCTGGCCCAGTTTCACACAACCCCTGAGAAGCGCCAATATTACAGAGATCGAAGACAATTCCTTTTTTATGAAACGGGTGGAAGTGCGCAGCTCTGAAGCAGACTCGCACCTCGGACATGTTTTTAACGATGGCCCTCAGCCAACCGGGCTCAGGTACTGCATCAACTCAGCAGCACTGCGTTTTATTCCTCTTCAAGATATGGAAGAAGAAGGATACGGGCAATTTCTTGATATGTTTTTCAGCTCAGTGGATATGTAGGTTCACGTTCGAGTGCCCATCTCAAGAGTAAAGCTCCTGATTCTCACGAGGAAATTCGAAAAAGAGGAGAGCCGATATGAAGAACAAAAGCAGTGCCACCCTTGTCCGCTCCTTTTTACTGCTGGGAGTAATGTCGTTACTACTGGCTGGAATTGCAGCGTCACAGACCCAGGAAGGCGAGGCTTTAAAAGCCAGTGAGGAAACTATGGCAACTGCCGGCAAAACGGGATCCCCGACCATTCCTCCCATTGACGCAGCACTGCCAGCCACTTTTGAAACAGCATCATTCGGGCTGGGATGATTCTGGGGAATCGAATCCCGGTTCGGGATAATCAATGGTGTAATTCGAACTCGTGTTGGCTATGCTGGCGGTCAAGCGGCCTCCCCGACCTACAACAATATTGGAGATCATACAGAGACGGTGCAGGTGGACTTTGATCCCAGGCTCATCAGCTACACCCACCTTTTGGACATTTTCTGGAAAAGCCACGAGCCAACCCGGCAGTCAATGTCGCGGCCATACCTGAAAGCAGTCTTTTACCACAATGAGCAGCAAGGCGAACTGGCGATGGCTTCCAGGAAGGCGATTGAGAAGGAAACCGGCAGCACTGTCAGAACCGAAGTGCTCCCCATCAGGTCCTTTACCATAGCCGAAGAGTATCACCAGAAGTTCACCCTGAAGCGTCAATCTACTCTGAGAGATGAAATGGCGCATATCTATCCCCTGAA
>CAKZOA010000250.1 GCA_937132035.1 uncultured Desulfobulbaceae bacterium
TGCTCGACATTTTCTCGGCCCTGGTGTTGATCGTTCCCCTTATCCTGCCGGTCGCCGCCGGCTATGATATCAATCCTCTCCATCTCGGCGTCATCTTTCTCACCAACCTGCAGATCGGCTACTGCACGCCGCCCGTAGGGCTTAACCTCTTCCTCGCCTCCTATCGCTTCAACCGCCCGATCATCGAACTCTATAGAGCTTCCCTGCCATTTCTCGGTCTGCTGCTGGCAACGCTGGTGATTATCACCTATTTCCCACTTCTGTCGCTGGCACTAGTGTCGCTCTGGGGATAAAAAGTGTGGAATCTCCTTTCAAAACAAGAGATTCCTGCAAACGCACGTTTGGCGTGTATCGCGGACTGTGCATACAAAACGGGCGACTCATCTTCTTTGCTGTATTTGATTACCCCTTATTCTCAGCAACTTGGTCTGAGACATGGATAATCAGCTTATTGCATGATACCGGAGCGTTGACAAATTTTTCTGCAAGAGCGTAACACACGCTATCTATCTGTTTTTCTATGCTAAAAGCAAACAAATGGCTTGCTTTTTCCCAAAAAGATGTTACACTAAAGCAAGAGATCAGGGGTAAAACATGAACGCACAGATCATCAAAGAGGCAAAATCCCGCTATATTCCTTCAGCACCAATACAACGACACCATGAGCCGTACCTCAAAAACCTCCGAGACCCCCTTGGCAGAAAGACGCAAGAATAGAGACCGTCGCAAATCAGGCGATAGACGCTCCCACACGGAGCGGCGTCACGATTTTCGTGACGTTAGCAGCCAGGAACAGCGTATGAGCCTTAGTGTCTGGTTGCGATCAAAAATCAAATCGCGACTCGGCGTCGACAGAAGAAAGGGTGATCGCAGGAAATCGTTTGACAGACGCCAGCAGAAACCCCATGTCCTGCTCAGCCGGGAAGAGATTTCCGATCTTCTCTCCCTGTAATCACCTGGAATCATCACCGCCTCACTCTATTACCGGCTTCCCACAGCTCCTCTCAGCCAAGCAGGCCGGCGACAAAGGCCGGCCAAATCCATAGTTGCAAAGCAGTTTGCCGTCATTATTGTATAGCCTGCGTCTATACCGTTATCTTAGCCATGCGAAGGACACAAAACCCCATGGTTTTTGAAGCGAGGAACCTTTTAAGACAGGAGCGGTATCAAGTGCTTCTGCAGAAACTATCCGCGCCCGGGTATGTCCGTTTTCGCTGGCACATTCGACAACACCTAAGGAGAAATACATGGGATACACTGTTGCCGTTTTCAAGCCTTACCCCTTCACGGTGGGCCAGAAGATCCGCATCAAAGAGTCCAAAAGAGCAGGAGACTGGGAAGTAGCGGCAGTCGGCGACCGTACCGTAACGCTGCGATGCCCTATATCCCACAAGGAATTCGAGTGGAATCTTTTCTGTTATCAGGTGGACGAACTGCAGGACAGCGAGTGGCCGGAGAAGGAATAGCCCCCTTCCAGAGCAGTATTGTATTTCATAGAAAATGTGCCTGAGCCCGCCAGCCAGGAACACCGCCAAGATTTGACAGGAACAAGGATCCGCTCATGAAGGTATCGCTCATCATGGCCCAGACTCTCGACGGCATTATCAGCAGGAGTTCCAACGAGTTCGTCGACTGGACCGGCAACGCCGACAAGCGCTTTTTCGTCAGGGCCACCAAAAAGGCCGGTGTCATCATTATGGGCTCACGCACCTACGATACCATCGGCAGGCCGCTTCCCGGCAGAAAGAACGTGGTCTTGACCAGAAACAAGTCGCGTATAAGCAACGACGCCAATCTGGTTTTCACCTCGCAGGAGCCACAGAAACTCCTGCTCGACCTCAAGGCCGAAGGATATAAGAGCGTCGCTCTCATCGGCGGTTCGGAAATCAACAGCCTCTTTGCCAAGCTCAACCTCATCGACGAGGTATTCGTCACCATCGCCCCACGCCTCTTCGGCATCGGCCTCACTCTTTTCAACGTCTCTCTCGACTGCAACCTGCAGCTTGTTTCCAGTGAAACGCTGGAGGAGAACTACGTGCTCCTCCACTACAAAGTGGTGTGACTACCCCCCTGCACCATTATTCCAAGAAAAACCATTCAACAGGTGGTATGGAACAGCCCACCCACCTTCTCACCCCGATCAGCCAGTGAATTATATGTTTTTACCGCCTTTTTTGTTGATTCAGCTATCACCTGAACATCGTTTTCCTGGAGATAGTCCCTGGCCTGCTCGCTGATTTTCAACCGTTTATACATACCCCGGCTGAGTATGACAATACGGGCACCGTTTCTGATCAGCTCCTCACAGTCGCCGGCCTGTATTCCCGGTGAATGACTGGTGCCGTGCTCACTCCAGTCCCAGCTTTTGCCGCCGCCCGGCCACAGTTTGAAATCCTTGCCCTGGCCTATATCTTCGACCTCCATCTTGCCCCACTTCACCGAGAGAATCTTCGGTGAAATCGTTTGCGATGATTCACCCATTTTCTTCCTCATTGTTATTGTTGACAAGCGTCTGATCACACTGAGCGGTTTCCACCCAATACCCCGTCCTTTTCTTGGCCCGGTACATGGCCTCGTCCGCCAACTTCACCAGCGTTTCGGCATCTAAATAGCGCAGTGGTGTCGAAGCGGCAATTCCTACGCTCAGCGACAGCTCTTTCTCATTGAGCATCTCAGAGGTGGTTTCGCAGAGGCGCTTGGCCAGGATCGTTCCTTCCTCCATGGTGGCGTTGGGCAGGATGATGCAGAACTCATCACCGCCGTAGCGGGCGATCAGCTCATCGCGGCGTGTCGTTTTTCTGGCAGCATCCGCCACTTTTTCCAGCAGGGCATCTCCGGCACGATGACCACGTTTGTCGTTTATCTTCTTAAATCCGTCAATATCGAAATAGACCAGCAGCACCGAATATCCCTGACGCTGTCCCCTGGAGAGTTCCTTACGCAGCTCACGGTAAAACGTGCGTTGGTTGAGCAGCCCGGTGAGACTGTCGCAGCGCGCCTGTTCGTTGAGAAGCCGGGTTCTCTCGGCAATGGTCTCCTCGAGTGATTCGGCATATTCCGCAAGCTGAGCGCGGCTTCTCCTGCTGGCATCCATAAGAGAATGAATGTAGGTATCGACAGTCAGCGACAGATCGAACATCAACACCTTTTCAATGGCCGTGCTGCCACGGAAGAAGTCGTTAGCATCAGAACTGCCGTCAAGTACTCTGCGGCGCAAAATAGTGCTCAGGCGGTGCATGGCCGAGACATAGTAATGTGGTTTGACGCCTATGCGCCTGTGCACCACGCCGACTCGCAGCCGCGAGTGGACATATTCCTCGTCAAACTGGCCGTCGAAGATGGTCAGCAGATACGAACGGAAGTGATTTTTCAGCCGCAGGAGCGTCTCGGCATCGCCGATGATCTGGTCAAGCTCGTCGTGGAGCAGAAGATGTTTATAAAACTCTTCTATTATCTCATCGAGAGCCTCGGCGACATCCGTTTTCATGGCCCGCAGTATCTTCGAATCTTCCTCCGTCAAGCCAAAATATTTTTTTCGGCGGGCAATGGCGCGGGCAGTAAGCCGCAGCTGCTCCATCAGGGTCTTGTCAGAGGTTTTCATGATGGCATCGGCTGTCCACAGTGAAGTATTGCCTGTTCGGCCTCCAAGGGCCGTATCATCCATTCAGAAACACTATAAGATCAGAAAAAATATACGCCAACAAGGAGGGGCGGCGCCGACATTGCTGCCTCGACACCGGGTGATGCTTTTCAGGACTGGGCAGCCAACTCACCGAAAATTTCCGCCAGCTGCCGGTGGTGCTTCTGCTCTTCGGCGATGATCGCCTGCAGCTGATCCATGGTCTCGCTATTGTCGATGAACTCACTGAGCATCTCATAAAAGAGGATGGTGTCCTGCTCGAATCCCTGGCAGGCAACCACAATCTGCTCGAGGTTTTCGGTCGATTTGAGCCGGTCCTCCTCGAGCGAAAACGTTCTGTCCTTGACCATTTCCTGGAGAATCGACTTCCCAACCTGTTCCATCTGCCGCTGCTCCTCACTCAATACCTGGTCGGCCCGAATCTCTTCAAACCATTGGGCGTGGCGCCTTTCATCGTCGGCCATACTCTCAAGCAGTCGGGCAACTTCGGAATCGGGTGCCTTTGCAGCCGCCTGGCGGTAGGTCTTCTCACCGTTGCGTTCGATCTGTATAGCGATATTGCGTATATCGGCGATGGTGAACATACCTCTGCTCCTCTGTCAGTGATTTTTTTCTCTTTTTCCTGATACCCTTGAAACTCACTACACTTTGAGGAATACTCTGTCCGGTATCCAATGGATTTTTTCCTTACCGCCGGAACCGACCAGCCGGCGGCGCCATGCCGGCTCCGTCTCACAGCCCATCCCCGGCTCGATTTTCTGAGGTTCCATTGACGCTCCAGCCTCTCAACCCCCACAGCAGGGAGAGCAGGCCCAGCACCGTCAGCGCTGCCGACAGCCAGGCCACCGCTGCTATACCGCCGCTTTTCCAGACAAATCCGCCGGTAAGTACCCCGACCATTCTGCCAAGACCCGAAGCGGCGTAAAAGCCAGCCATCATGGTCGCCCGGGAATGGGGCAGGAGTTCGGTGCTCAGCGAAAAGCTTGTTACCATTGTAAACTCAAAGGTGCAGAAAACCAAAAAAATTCCCACCATGGCAAGAACGAGGCCGGTTCCCATCAGCGGCAGCAGGAGATAGGCGATAACCGCCAGTACCAGGCCGCAGACAATGGCCCGTTTCAAGCCGATGCGGTCGGCAAAAGCGGTGGTGAGGAATTCTCCTGCCAACTCGGCACTGCCGATGGCTATGGTACTCAAACCCAGCGATATCAGGCTGACATTGAAGTCGTTTTCAAACCAGGCGCCGTAGACGACAAAGAGGTTGTCGTTGGCCAGGCTGATCCAGAAACCGAAGGCCAGCATACCGGCAGCCGGTCGTATTCTCACAAGCTGGGACAGCGAACGGAGCAGTTCTCCGGGCCTCCTGGCTTCCTTATCGCGGCGGTCACTGGGAAAGATTCGGCTAAGAGCCGCCAGCGAGATAAAACCCAGCAGGGCAAGAAGTAAAAAACCGTTCTCCAGCCCCATGTATTCGATGACCATTCCCAGCAGCGGAATACCGGCCAGGGTTGAACCGGCCCAGGAAATTTCCAGAATACCGATGACCCGTCCCCGTTTCTGGTAGGGTACCGCCTGGCCGATATAGGCCTGTATAGCCGGGTCATAGAGGATTTTGCCAAAACTGGCGAGTACCAGACCGAAAAACACCGCCCAGTAGACCGGTACCAGACCGCATATGAGCATGCCGACCGCCAGCAGTCCGAGCCCCATCTGCATCATGAGCCGATACCCCATGCGGTCGGCCAGGGGACCGCTGAAAAGACCGGCAAGGGAAGATATCTGGCTGACGGCGATGATGGAAGTAATGGCCGTCAGCGGCACATCGAGCCCCCTGCTCAAGGCCGGGGCGAAGGGGTAGACAAAACGTCTGCCGATGTTGAGCAGCAGTTTGAAAAAGGTGGCGGCCAGTATTTGTCGGGTGAGTCGCTGCATACGCTCGTTTCAAAACATGGTTTTTCCTCAGCGGACTCCAGACCGCCGAGCAGAGCACTGTTCTACCCAATACCGACGCTGCTGACAAGAACAAAGCTGCTCGCATGAGAAGGCAAAATGCTCTCTCAGACCGAGAGTTGATGACGAGCCCGCCGTCAGCGGACTGCAAGCTCAGCGCTGCAGCAGGTTA
>CAKZOA010000251.1 GCA_937132035.1 uncultured Desulfobulbaceae bacterium
CGTCTCCAAGGACCCCGTTTTCTCGTGGGTCAAGAAAAAATCCACGGCGAACCATTGCCGGTAATCGACCTGCCGTAATGCCTCAGCCCATAGACCAGGCCTACTTTCCGTTACCGCTTTGTTGTGGTGATAATGTCCTATACAGTTCAAGCCGCTGAAAGAGGGAATTGAGTTCCATGCCCGTCTGATAGCGCCCTTTGGCGAACACTCCATAGTCACCGCCGCCGGCCATGGCTGAAGCGAAGCGGGTCGAGTTGGTGTAGAAGAGCCATACGGTGGTCCACATCCTCTCGGCCTGCTGGTCGAAGATGTTGGCGCCCTGGGGTAGTCCCTGCTCGAAACCACCAGCCCAGACATCGCTTAAAATTCCGGTGGCCACCTGGGTCTGGTGGATGGTCTCGTCGATGGTGTTTTCCAGTCTGGCGAAATGACTCTCCACCCATTGACGGCCATGACAGCTGAGGCAGACGGCCTGCAGGCGTTCATTGCGCTTTTGCTGCTCGCTCTCGTCGATAACGAAACGGGAAACCGGCTGGCCGTCGAGTTCGACCGGCAGCGGTAAGCCGGCACTGTTGACTACATCGCTGAGGTCCGCAGAGCGTGGATGGGGATGGGGGTAGGGCACGCCGAACAAACGCCAGGCAAGTCGGTCGTTGAAGCGGTGAGTCCTCTTGGCAATGACCTCGCCGTCAGGACTCGTGAGCAGACTGGCATGACAGGCGGCACAGGTCGGAACCGTAAAATCCTCTCCCACCTTCCAGGGGACGGCTGTGAAATTGAAATCCATATGCTTGGTCTTGAATATGGTACCGTGCTTACTGACCTCGTAGACCTTGTAGGCAGGCACATCCGGACCTTTGTGGCACTCGGAACATGTATGTGGTTTGCGGGCTTCGGCAATAGAAAAAGCATGTCTGGTGTGGCAGGCGGTACAGGCACCCTTGCTGCCATCGGGATTTATCCGGCCTACGCCCTGATTGGGCCAGCCTTCCAGTTCGGGGAACTCCATCTCGCCAAAATCGGTATCCCGGCTGACACGACCTCTCACCTGCAGACGCGTACCGTGACAGTAGAGACAGGATTCGTATTCCGTCTGGCGATCGCTCTTGGCGATGGCAAGCTCTCCCTCCGAATAACTGTAACGGCCGTTGACCACCCCCATGAAATCCTGATACACTTCGTTGTCCACCAGGTTGCCGTGAGCGTGGGACATCATATTGCGGGAAAACTGTTCCGCCTCGACACTGTGACAGGTGGCGCAGTCCGAAGGCGTTACCACTATATTGATGGTATAGCCGTTATGCTCGAAGGAGTCGGCATGCACCTCGCTACGCAGAGAGTGGCATTCATAACAGCCGACCACGGTATCGCCCAGTTTTTCAGGAACCGATTTCGAAGATATTCTTCTTTCCATCTCCGGTTTTTCAAGGCCCTGAGCGGGAGAGGTGGTACTATGGAGACTTTTCCGCCAGGAAGCAACCAGACCCGGATGGAGCATGGTGTGGCAGGTGAGGCATTCTTCGGTTTCATCACTGACACCAGCCTCCTGTGCCCATGCGTTGACGCCTGTCATCCAGAGAAGCAAGACCACCCCGATATACGTTATAGCTTTCATCACCCTTATCCTCCCTTAACGGTAAAATGTGTCATTGATCACGTTTTGACACAGAGTATACCCGTCGACCGGCCCATATTCAAGCCGCCTCGTCTCGGCCATGAAATAACTGAGCGTGGCGATGCTGATTCAGCCGCCCCTTTCTCCGCTGGCCAGGGTATTTGCTTGTGACCTTTAAAGATTTCAGTTTAATTGACAATACACACAACCTGTGATTGCATAGAGGAAGGATAGTTCACTTTTAATCTCTGCCCTGCGGGAGGATCTCCTTGAAAAAGATAAATATTCACTCCATCTCCTTCAAATTGATAGTTGGAGGCTGTATTCTCGTGCTGCTGCCGCTTGTCGTCATCGGGGTGCTCTCCGTTATGAAATCAACCTCGGCACTGCTCGAAGTCGCCTTTGACAAGGCGGAGAACCAGGCACTGCAGATCGCCGGAGTTATCGAACAGACCCTCTTGCTCCAGTCACAGAGTGCTGCCGCTTTTGCCAGCGGCTATCACGTCAGGACAACTCTCGAACAGGTAAACCGCCAGGGAGTCGAAGCCGCATCTGAGGAACTGACGGTGCTCCGTCAGGAGATGAAGAAAAAATACCAGCGACTCGACGACAACTACCTGGGCATTTTCGTCACCGACACCACGGGGCTGCTTCTCACCGGCGAACTGGCCAGCGGTGAAGAGTATAAAGGCTCGAACATCGCCAGCCGCAGCTATTTCCAGGAAGCGAAACAGAGTGGCCGCGCTGTGGTCGGCGACATCGTCCGTTCAAAATCCACCGGCAATCTCATCTATGTCGCCTGCGCTCCCGTTCTCTCCGCAACAGGGGAATTTCTGGGCGTCTTCGGGCTGTCGATCAAAGCACAGTCGCTCACCGACATGGTCTCAACGGTCACGGTCGGAAAGACGGGCTACGGCTGGATGATCAACAACCAGGGTCTCATCATAGCCCATCCCAACGAAGATTTAATTTTTGATCTCGACCTGACGACCCTGGAAGGCATGGAGGAGATAAGCAGGGCGATGATGGCCGGCAGGGCGGGGGTTGAGGAATACGTTTTCAGGGGCACGCCGAAAATTTCAGGCTACGCCCCGGTGCCGCTCAGTGACTGGAGCGTCGGCATCACCCAGGACAGGGAAGAGTTTCTCCAGGCACCACGCACCATCAGAAACTCCCTAATTGCCATCATAGCCGTATCGCTGCTGATTGTCATCGTTCTCGTCTATTTCGCCTCGAGATCGATAACCCGCCCCCTCAATGACGCCGTTGCCGGACTCAAGGACATCGCCGAAGGCGAGGGTGATTTGACCATGCGTCTCCAGGTCGACACGCGTGATGAAGTCGGTGAGATGGCCACCTGGTTTAATACCTTCATGGAAAAACTGCAGCAGATCATCAAACAGATTGCCGAAAATTCCACCGGCGTAGGAACAAACTCGACCCAACTCACCTCCATATCACAAAATTTGCTCCAGGGTGCCGAAGACACCTCGCAGCGCTCCAACAACGTCGCTACCGCTGCCGAGGAGATGAGCGCCAATCTCAACACCGTCGCCGCCGCCATGGAAGAGTCGGCCACCAACGCCTCCATGGTCGCCACCGCCGCCGAACAGATGAGTTCCACCATCAATGAAATCGCCGAGAACGCCGAAAAGGCGCGCAACGTCTCCTCGCAGGCCGTCGGTCAGGCCGGCAGTGCCTCGGAGAAGATGAGCGAACTCGGCGAGGCGGCCGACAAGATCGGCAAGGTCACTGAGACCATCACCGAAATCTCCGAACAGACCAACCTCCTGGCCCTCAACGCCACCATTGAGGCGGCGCGGGCGGGTGAGGCCGGTAAGGGATTCGCCGTGGTCGCCAATGAAATAAAGGAGCTTGCCAAGCAGACGGCTGAAGCCACTCTGGACATCAAAAACCTCATCGACGATGTTCAGAGCACCTCTAAATCGACAGAGGGGGAAATCAACGAAATTTCCAAGGTCATCGGCGGAGTCAACGATATCGTCTCCACCATTGCCACAGCGGTGGAAGAGCAGACCGCCGCCACCCAGGAGATAGCCAATAATATCGCCCAGGCCAGCCAGGGCATCCAGGAAGTCAACGAAAACGTCAATCAGAGTTCAACAGTGGCAGCCGATATAACCCGAGACATAAGCGAGGTTTCCAGTGCCGCCAAGGCTATTTCCGAGAGCAGCAACGATGTACGCAAAAGTGCAGAGCTGCTGCTGGACAGCTCGAAGCAGCTCAACGAAATCGTCGGCAGCTTCAAAGTCTAACACCACACTTTCTTCACCTGTCTGCCGAATTCATAGTTCAGGGCGCAGCTGTTGTGAAAGATCAGGCAGCTTCCTGCGAGTCAGTGTGCCTGGTCCTCTGCGGAGTCACCATATCCCAGAGCAGCGGAATGATGACCAGGGTCAGGAAGGTGGCGGTACAGAGACCGGTGACAAAGGTCATGGCCATACTGCCCCAGGTCAGTGAATATTCGGGAATGCCCAGCGCCATCGGCAACAGGCCCAGGGTAGTGGTCAGTGTGGTCAACAGAATCGGCCGCAGCCGGATATGCGTCGCCCTGAGCAGCGCCTGGCGTCGTTCCATACCGCTCTGGTAGCATTTGTTGATGAACTCCACCAGAACCAGTGAATCGTTGACGACGACGCCGGTGACGCCAATTACGGCGACAAAACTGTTGACGGTGAACAGACTGCGGGAGAGGATGGTTCCCCAGATAACCCCGGTAAGGGCAAAGACCACGGCGGCAATAATGATCAGTGGCTGCAGGGGCGAGCGGAACTGGGCCGCCAGGATCAGATAGATGACGATCAGGCCGATGGCGAAGGCATAGGCCAGCGAACTGAAGGACTTGGCGGTGGATGCATGTTCCCCGGCAAAATTGAGGGAGGCACCGGTGTACTCGTGGCGAAGACCGGCATAGAGGTTTTTCACTCTGTCAATGATCATGGCCGCAGCCACGGGGGCACCGGCCTTGATATCGGCCGTTACGGCAACGGCTCGTTGTCCCTGAAACCTGTTGAGGAAGCCCGGTTCCAGGCTGTACTCCGCTCGACAGAGATCCCCCAGCCGAACGCTGCCCGCAGCGCTTTCGGCAACGACCATATCCAGCGCTGTAACCACCGGCAGCCGCCCCTGCTGCTGTCTTTTCAAACGGATATCGATCGTTTCGTCGGCAAGCTTCATCTCGCCTATGATCTGGCCCTGGAAGACTGCAGCGGCCAAAGAGGCGATTTCTCTGACGCTGAACCCCAGCTCGGCCGCCTTCTGCCTCTCCACCCTGAGGCGCAGCACGCGGTTGCGGCTGCCCTGATCGTTGTCGAGACCGATGAGCCAGGGCGCTATCGTTTTCTCACTGCGGAGAAAATCCTCAACCTCGGAGGCCAAGGCGGCAACCTTGTCTGAATCCAGCCCCAGGATTCGTATATTGAGGTCCTTTCCCGCCGGCGGACCATCTTTTTCAGGACGCACCGCAACCTGTATATCTTCGGGCAGCAGTGGCATCACATCGTGTCGTACTTCCTGCAAATGGGCGACAACGTCATTTTCAGGGTAGTCGGCGAAACGTCTGTCCCTGATGGCGGGCAGGGTGACGGCTACATAGCCGTGGTTGCGCCCGTACTGCGGAGAAAAATCTTCGTCGATATAATATCCGGCAAACCCCAGAGCCGACTCCGCCTGACCGCCTCCCTGGGCGGCGATGTGGGCTGCAACTTTTTTAACAAGTGTATGGGTGCGTTCAAGAGGCGTTGATGGCGGCGCCGTGAGTTCCACGTAGTAGAGAGAGTAATTATCGGGAAAGAACGAGATGCGCACCAGGTTGGTCTTGCCCTGTACCGATGCCAGGAAAATGGCGACAGCGACGATGAAGGCCAAGGCCATAAGCAGCAGCGTTGTTACCCGCAGACGAAGGACAAAATGAATGGCGCTGTCAAAGGACCGGCGAATGGCGGTCATGGCGACGCCTTCCCCAGGCAGGCCATGTAATCCAGTCCCTGTTTCGGTCTCTGCCGGCACGGTGACAGCCTTTTGGGGGGTGCGGCCGAAATCGAGATAGTGACAGGGAAGAATGAAAAGGCACTCCAAAAGAGAGGCAGCCAGGGCAAAGGTGATGGTTATAGGGATTATGGCAAAAAAATCACCAACCATGCCGGTCATGATAAGCATGGGCAGAAAAGCGACAATGGTGGTCAGGGTGGCGCTGACCACCGGCAGAAAAACCTCGGAGGTACCGACGCAGATAGCCTGGCGCAGCTTTTTACCGCTCTGGTGGTGCCTGTGGATATTTTCGACGACGACAATGGCATCGTCGACAATAATGCCTGAGACGAGCACGAAGGCGAACAGGGACACCTCGTTGATCGAATTGCCGCTTATGAACATGAGCACCATGGTCACCAGAAAGGCGAAGGGAATGCCGACGGTGGTCAGCGCCGCATTGCGAAAGCCCATGAACAGCCATATGATGGAACAGACCAAAACAATTCCCAGCAGCAGGTTGACGCCGAGCACCCGCATGGAATCCTCGATCCGGGTACTCGAATCCTGGGTCACCTTGAGACTGATGCCAAGAGGGACGTAGGCGGCCTGCAGCTCATCGATGAGAGTACCTACAGCGTCGGCGATGAACAGGGCATTGCCATCGGCGTGCTTCTGAATCTGCAGGGTGACGCAGTCCTCGCCGTTGACCGAGGTCATGACGAAGGGATCGCGGAAGGAAAAATACCCCTCTTCGATTACATCTTCCAGCCGCACGAAGGAGCCGTCGCCGTCGCTGCGGATAATAGCGCCGAGCAGATCATCGCGGCCAGTAAACTGTTCATCCACACGGACGACGAACTCGTCTATAGGGGTTTCAGTATGTCCTGCCGGAAAGGCTCCCTGAGTTGCCCTCAACGCTTTGGCCACTTCGGCAAAACTCATCCCTCTCCCTCGCAGCTTTTCGTGGGAGAGGACAAGATGAAACTCGCGGTCGAAATCGCCTGAGATCCGGACCTCGCGAACGCCATCGATCTGCGCAAGAGGGATTTCCAGGGTTTCGGCCACCTGGGTAAGGGTGGTATTGCTGTGCCGTCCGGCGACGTTAACGCTTATGGTGGGAAACCAGTCGTTGACATCGAGAAAATTAAAAACAGGCGGCTCGGCTCGCTGCGGAAGGTCGTCGACGATGGAAAGGACCTTGAGACGGACATCGTCAAAACGTTTTTCATAATCACTGTCATCCTCGAACTTAATGACGATATTGGAGCGTTCACGGTAGCTGCTCGAGCGAATATATTCAACCTCGTCAAGATCCTCGAGCGCCTCTTCGATTTCCCGGGTGATCAGCGTTTCGATATCCTCCGGCGAGGCGCCGGGCAAATAGGTAAGAATGTACATCTTGCCGAACTGGATGTTGGGATATCTTTCCACCGGCATGCGCAGCAGCGTAAATGCCCCTATTACCATAAGAAGAACGAACAGCAGATTGAAAACGACCTTCTGCTGCAGGGTGAAATTGACAAATCGCTGCATAGTTTGGGGTCTCTACTCTGTTTCTCGCTGATCGACAGGAAAATTCGTTCCAGCTCCAGGATCTGCCAGGAATCGATCTGTGGCGGCAAGACCTTCGGCGGCAATCACTGCCGTCTCACCGTTATTCCTTCTGCCCAGCAAGGTGACCTGAAGACGCTGGCCGTTCTCCTTCATCAGCCAGTGGGCATCGAAGCGGCTCAGCAGCGAAACCGCAGGCACTTCAAAGACATGCTCCTCCACCCTGCCGGCAAGGACAAGCTCGGCCCGCAGACCTCCCCGCAGATCAGTGCGGGGGCCAGCATTGACCAGTTCCACTTCTATTTTGCGGGTGGCGGCCACGAAACCAGGGGCGACGGCATGGATGGCAACCGGAAGATGCTGATCCAGATCAGAAAGATAGACAGCAAGCTGGGATATGTCTTGCAGCAGTTGCAACTCTTCGAAAGTAAGCGCGTAGGGGATTCGCACCCGTCGATAATCGGCCACGGTTACCACGGGTTCCGATGCCGTAGCGTATTCACCGGCATCGACGAATCGCTCGATTACTCTCCAGCCTGAGGGGGCGATAATGGTGTGCCGCTTGAGCCTCTCCTGGAGACGCGTTTCTTCATTTTCCAGCTCCGCCAGCGTCAATCGGACTATTTCAACGGCGAGAGCGGCTTCGTCATAGGAGGCCTCCGTCGTCGACTCTTGGGTGATCAAACGCTGAAGACGGGCGAGCTTCTTCTCTTCCAACGCCAGGCTGCGTCTGGCCTTCTCCCGGGCGATACGGTTGGCGGCCAGATCGAGTTCAACGAAGGTTGTCTCAATCTCCGCCACCTTACCATCTGCGGCAACGGTATCGCCGACATCAACGTCGACGGAGGCATATCTACCACTCACTTCAGCGGCGAGTGTTCGCTCTTCAAAGGCCCTCGTGAAACCGGTAATCTCGATCTGTCGCCTGTAGGGCTGCAGTGCGATGGTTTCAGCAGCCGCCGCCGCGGCTTCACAGCCGCTGCAAAAAAACAGCAGCACACAGCAGAGACGATACATGGTCAAAAAATTCCTCCCTGCAGCACCAGACGCTTGCGGCCCTGGTGCGGCTTCATAAGCTTTCAGAGCTCCCTTCGAGTCAACTCATTTTCGACATTGCCGGTATTCAACGTGGATTGGAGCTCGAACAAAAGGACCTGAACCTCGTCCTCTGCAACCGGTTTATGGGCGACTCCCCGTGGAATGACGATACACTGATGTTCTTCGAGGAGACGACGACAGTCTTCGAACTCGATCACCAGCCTGCCCTTGAGTACCATGAACATTTCATCTTCCTGTTCATGATGGTTCATGACAAGCTCACCCTTGAGTTTTGCAACCTTCACCGCCTGCCCGTTCAGTTCACCTATAACCTGGGGATGCCAGTACTCTTCCAGCTCCTCAACCTTTTCCCTTACCGATATCACGGCCAGTTCGTTTTTCTGCGCATCCATGTTCTTGCTCTTTAAGTTCGACAGTGCAGTCTCTGGTTACTGGTATATCGTTATTGTGGTACCTCCACTACTATTATCCGCCATCCGCAAAAGTTCAACTCCTATCCTTTGCACTGGAATGGGTGGCGATATCTTCTGCAGGCAACCGGCAGATAACCTCATCCGTTACATACCAGGGTTCTACGACCACGCATACGGAATTTCGACTTGAACTCGGCCAGACCATGGTGTAGTGTGCTCCTTTCCCCACGGATAGGTGCGCGGAAAGAAATACAAGAAACGGCGGCCCTGCAGCCAGCAGCCGCCATGGCAACACCACAACTGAACATTTTGCTGGACGACCAACCAACAGGAACATCACATGGCACGCAAGAGGGACAAAATACAATACTGCCTCGATGATTATCTGGCACATCTTTCTTCTCAGCAACGCTCTGAGTATCTCCTCAACAACACCCCCATGATCTCTATCATCCACTCGGGCGCGACCGACGAGCAGATCATGAGCGAGACCAGACGCTACGACGAGGAAAACGATACCGATCTCTTCGCGGAAGTCATAAAGTTCAGGGTATACTGCATCGCCTGTCACAAAATCGACTGCGACTGTTGAAAGACGCCAGGCCGTAATCATTCCGGAGAGAGAGGGGACTTTTTTCAGGGGTGCCTGCAGACTGGACGGCCGCAGTCACGTTTCCAGGACCCTGGTTTATGGCGCCCCCGGAAAAAAATGCCCCTGTCCCGGTCTTAGAATACGCTGCTGAACGGTAAGGATAATCAGATTCCAATAACACAAAAAAGCCGGATCTCCCATACAGGGGATCCGGCTTTTTTGCGATTACGGGTTATCGACAGGCCTACCAGCCAAGCATCAGGTAGTCGTGAATGGAATCGGCGGCAGCGCGTCCTGCTCCCATGGCCAGGATAACGGTGGCGGCGCCGGTGACGATATCACCTCCGGCCCACACCCCTTTCTTGGTGGTCTTGCCGTTTTTCTCATCGGCTACGACATTGCCCCATCTGTTCAGTTGCATGTCAGGGGTCTCACTGGTCAGCAGCGGATTGGCACCTGAACCGACGGCGACGATGCAGAGATCGCATTCTACTTCGAACTCGGAGCCTTCAATGGCTACCGGCCGCCTCCGGCCCGACGCATCAGGCTCACCAAGTTCCATCTTCAGACACTCCATACCGGTCAGGCGTCCCTTGTCGTTGCCGATATACCGGGTGGGATTGGTGAGGAGAAACAGTTCGATCCCTTCCTCTTCGGCATGGTGTATTTCCGCCACCCGCGCCGGCATCTCTTCCCGGGACCGCCGGTAGACGATCTTGACGCTGTCGGCACCAAGACGCATGGCAGTCCGCGCCGAGTCCATGGCCACATTGCCGGCGCCAAGGACGACGACATTCTTGCCTATGGGAATGGGGGTATCGACTTCGGGAAACTTGTAGGCTTTCATCAGATTGGCTCTGGTGAGATATTCGTTGGCAGAGAGAATTCCCACCAGATTTTCGCCGGGTATGTTCATAAAACGCGGCAGACCGGCGCCGACGCCGATATAGGTGGCATCGAATCCCTGCTCGAAGAGTTCGTCGACGGAAACCGTCCTGCCGACCACTACATTGCACTCGACCTTGGCGCCAAGCCTGCTGAGAAAATCAACCTCCTGGGCGACTATGGCCTTGGGCAGGCGAAATTCGGGGATACCGTAGACCAGAACCCCGCCCGGCTTGTGAAAGGCCTCGAAAATAGTGACGTCATGTCCCTTGAGAACGAGATCACCGGCGACGGTGAGACCCGAGGGTCCGGAGCCGACCACCGCTACCTTCTTGCCGGTAGACGGCGCTACCGGTGGCAACTCGCCGGTACCCTTTTCCCGCTCATAATCGGCGGCATAACGTTCAAGATTGCCGATGGCCACCGGATCACCCTTCTTGGCCAGAATACATTTGCCCTCGCACTGGATTTCCTGGGGGCAGACACGGCCGCAGACCGCCGGCAGAGCGTTCTTTCCCCACAGGTTGCGAATGGCGCCGGTCATGTCACCCTGGGCTATGAGATCAATGAATCCCGGAATGTCGACTCCGACCGGACAGCCTTCGACACATCCCGGTTTTTTACACTGGAGGCAGCGAGCCGCCTCTTCCTGGGCCATTTTGGCCGTATATCCTGTTGGAACTTCAAGAAAATTCCGGGCCCGCACCTTCGGGTCCTGCTCGGGCATGGCCACTCTCGGATTCTTGGTTTTCTTCGCCGCTTTCTCAGCCATCTTTTCCTCCGTAGATAAAATCACATCTACTTCGTTATCACATGATCTCAAAAAACTCTGTGTATTTGTTCTCGAACACCCGGGACCGCAGTCACTTATTTGGCATCTCTGATGGTGCAGTGGCCCTGATGACACTTTTTTTCATCTTCGAGATACGCCTGGAGCCTGAGCGTCAGTTCATCAAAATCGACCAGATGACCGTCAAACTCCGGTCCGTCAACACAGGCAAACTTGGTTTCCCCGCCAACCGTCACACGGCAGCCGCCGCACATGCCGGTACCGTCAACCATGATCGGATTGAGACTGACCAGGGTCTCAACCCCATATTCTTTGGTGAGATTGGAAACGGCCTTCATCATCGGTACCGGACCGATGCCGACCACCAGTTTAACGTCACCATCATCAAGCACTTGCTTGAGAACATCGGTGACAAAGCCATGATGACCGTAAGAACCGTCATCAGTGCAGACCCTCAGGTCATGCGAGGCTCCTTTCATCTCCTCCTCCAGCATGAGGAGTCCTTTGTTGCGGGCGCCGATGATGCAGGTGACATCATTCCCCACTTCCTTGAGACCGCGGGTGATCGGATGCAGGACGGCAACGCCGGTACCTCCGCCAACGCAGACCACCTTGCCGACCTTTTCCAGATGGGTCGGCTTACCCAGGGGGCCGATGACATCGGTGTAGCCATCGCCAACCTGCAGCTCGCTGAACAGCGCAGTCGATTTGCCGACGACCATGTATATAATGGTGATGGTCCCCTTTTCCGGATCAGTATCGGCCATGGTCAAGGGAATACGTTCTCCGTCTTCCCCGGTCTTGAGTATCACGAACTGGCCTGGATGAGCTTTTTGGGCAATCCGCGGCGCCTCTATCTCGTTGAGAACAACAGTTCCCTCAGACAACTCTTCACGTCGGACTATAGTAAACATTGTTTTTCCTCCGCTTGTCAAAATACCACTTTATTTTTCCGTGGAAAACACCGCCGACCCCACATCCACAGGCCAAAAGAGCACATACTCAGCAATATAGCAACCCCTTTTGTCTACCACATTGTAGGGTTTCAGGCAAAAAAGTACCGACTCGGTCGGTTTTTTCTTTCCCGGAAGTATATTTCTGATACAGTTTCTGTATGTTACTTCACTTTTGCATGAAAAACGAGCGGCGGCGTCGACGATGTTCTATAATTCTGATACCAACGCTCAATTCCCATGATACCACAGGGGCACCATTGTGAAAAGCTACAGCAGAGTCCTCTCCATAGCCGGCTCCGACAGCGGCGGCGGTGCCGGCATTCAGGCCGATCTCAAGACCTTCGCCGCCTGCAGCTGTTTCGGCATGAGCGTCGTTACCGCCATTACCGCCCAGAACACCTGCGGAGTCGTTGACATACACACCATCCCCACCGCCTCGATCGCAGCCCAAATACAGGCAGTTCTCGCCGATATCGGCGCCGATGCGGTGAAGATCGGCATGCTTCACTCCGCTGAAGTGATAAACACCGTCGCCGACAATCTTCGCAGCTCCAGCAGTGGCAGTATCGTCGTCGATCCAGTGATGGTAGCCACCAGCGGCGACCGCTTGATCGAAGAAAGCGCGGTTGTCACCCTCAAACGCGAGCTTCTGCCCCTGGCCGCCCTGATTACACCAAATATCGCCGAGGCCGAGATTCTCACCGGAAAGAACATCAGAACTCGAGCGGACATGGAGACGGCGGCTGAGCACCTGCGCAGCGAACTCGGAGTCAGTGTCCTCCTCAAGGGCGGCCATCTCGAAGATGACGCCCTGGTCGACATCCTGCTCACAGCAGGAGCAACGAGGCCGTTGTTTTTCACCAACAGGCGCGTCGATACCCGCAACACCCACGGCACCGGCTGCACCTTGTCATCGGCCATCGCCGCCTTCATGGCACAGGGCAAGACGCTTGCCGAGGCAGTGGATGCCGGGGAAAAGTATCTTCACGCCGCCATCACCGCCGGTGCCGGCTACTCCATCGGCAAGGGACATGGGCCGGTCCATCATTTCCACCGGTTCTGGTAATGCCGTCTTCTTTCACCAAAGGAAATCATCATGAACATCGTCGTCATACTCGGCAGTCCACGAAAAAAGGGCAACAGTCAGACGCTGGCAGAGACCGTGGTCTCGGCAATCACAGCCTCGCACCAGAGCAGCGTCGAATACCTCTATCTCCACGGCATGAAGGATCTCAATCCCTGCCTGGGCTGCGGTGGATGCGAGAAAACAGGAATGTGCGTCGTCAAAGACGATCTCATCGAACTCTACCAGAAGGTCGATGAGGCCGATATCATCTTCCTGGTCACCCCGGTCTATTTTTACGGTCCCACAGCCCAGCTGAAAACCTTAATCGACCGCTTTCAGGCCCGCTGGAGCAGAAAGTATCTCTTGCACCAGCGGTTCCGCAGAAACGACAAACGCAGAGGCTACCTGCTGGCTACAGCGGCGACTAAAGGAGACAAGGTATTCGATCCCTGCATACTCATCGCCAAGTCCTTTTTCGACACCATCGACGTCGACTACGGTGACGATATGGTGGTGCGCAGCGTCGATGAACGCGGAGCCTTGAAAAACAACGACGAAGAGCTTGACCGGGCTCGACGTTTCGGCAAAGAAATCGCCCGCACCTTCGAAACGCGCTGAACGGGCCTACCGCCCCCGGTGTGGCCACAGAGAGCATAACGGGGATCCGGCAACGGCGCATCAGACTGATTCGTCGGCGTGCTCCCGGCCCTGTTTTTCCAACAGCTGCAGTTCAAAAGGCTTGCTCTTTTCACCAAAGTAGACACTGCGATGGGGAAAGGGGATCTCAATGTCCTGCGCGTCGAAAGCGTATTTCACCCGGCGCAGAAACTCTCGCCCCACGGCCCACTGACGAATGGGTTTAGTCTTTATCCGTCCCTTGATGACCACCGCCGAATCACCGAATTTATCTACACCGAATCTCTCAGGCTCCTC
>CAKZOA010000252.1 GCA_937132035.1 uncultured Desulfobulbaceae bacterium
ATAGTGAAATACCGCGATGTCGCCATCATCGCCCCGCACCGCAGCCCGACGCTGCCAAGGGGCAGAGAAGGGGTGCCGTGAAGAGCGAAGATCGCCTTCGGTACCGGATTTTCCAGCGCGCCGTCAGCAATGACCTCTTTGGCTCCGGCAGCGTTTTCCTCTCCGGGCTGGAAGATATATTTGACCGGTCCGGTAAGCCCGTCGGCCATGCTGCCGAGAACGAGAGCGGCCCCCACTAGCGCGGCGACATGACCGTCGTGTCCGCAGCCGTGCATCAGTCCTTTTCTTCGCGAAGCATGGGCGAAAAGGTTGTTCTCCTGCATGCGCAGGCAGTCCATGTCGGCCCGCAGAGCAAGACACGGGCCAGGGCGGTCCTTACCCAGCAGGGCGACAACGCCGGTTTTCCCATAGCCGGTAGTGATCTCCATATCCTCTATTGCCTGGAGGTAACCGACGATCTCTGCCGCCGTCCGGTATTCCTCATAGGCCGGCTCCGGATAAGAATGGATTTTCCGGCGAAGAGTGGTCATCTCCGTAACAACCGCCGCTACACGGTTTCGCAGCTCTTCAGTGGTGATCGTCATAGTGCTTGCGCCATTGCTCCGCGTTCTATTTCTGCATTAGATGGCTCACCGCCCTCTCCAGTCCTTCCAAAGACAGCTCGAACATCGGAAAAATGGAGCGGATAACGGTGATGGTATGGGTATAGTCCCAGTTCCTCTGCGGTACCGGATTGAGCCAAACGCTGTGGGAAAAGGTCTCCGCGAGCAGACGCAGACGCTCGACGCTTGGTCGGCCGCTGCGTTCAAAAGCATAAATGGAGCCGTCGGCGGTCATCAGTTCGTAGGGTGCCATGCTGGCGTCGCCGACGATAATCAGCCTGCTTTCGGGATCCTTGGCCACCAGGCTGTCGACGGACACCGGCTTTCGATGACGGGCGGGATCCTCCCAGACAAGATCATAGATAGTGTTGTGAAAGAAATAGGTTCTGAGATCCTTGAACTGGGAAACGGTAAAGGAAAACAGGGTCTGCACCAGATCGACATGGGGTTCCATCGACCAGCCGCCGTTGTCGATGATGAGAATCACCTTCAGCCTGTCGACGATGCTGCGGGCAAAAACCAGTTCGATCTCGCCGCCGTTTTTCATTGTCTGGTAAATGCTGGCCTCAACATCTATCTTGTCTTTGGCACCTCGAGGCACCAGATTGCGCAGCCTTTTAAGGGCCTCGCCCATGGTGGCCTGTGTCAGTGGGGCGTTGACGGAGTAGTTTTTATAGCGCCTCTCGGCCGCCACCTTCAGGGCAGTTTTGCCGCCGGAGACGCCGCCGACCCGCATACCACCGGGATGGTATCCAGAATGTCCCACCGGCGAGGTGCCGCCGGTGCCGATCCACTTGGAACCGCCGTCATGTCTTCCCTGCTGATCCTCAAGGCGCTTTTTGAAATACTCGAGCAGTTCCTCGGGAGAAAGCCGCTTCAGCTTTTCTTCATCCTCACCCATGCTCTGGGCCAGCTGTTTGGGGTTTTTAAGCCATTCGTCCAACATAGCCATGGCAGCGGCATCGATTTCTTCCTCACCGGTGCGTGGCAATTGTGCACCTTCGAAAATGGAGGCAAAGACCTGGTCGTATAAATCGAAATATTTCTCGCTCTTGACGAGCAGGGCCCGTGCCGTCACATAAAAATCTTCGATTGACGAGATGAGTCCCTGGTCCAGCGCCTTTTGCAGTATAAGAAAGGATGTGGGACTGACCGGTATGCCGACCTCTTTGAGGGTATAGAAAAACTCTAAAAACATGCGCTACCTGAACATGCCTCTTTTCATCAGCGACTGGCCGGCACGTTGATAATCGCCGCTTTTCTTAAATAATATGCCGAGATAGGGGATCTCCTTGCTTAAGGTCTTGCCGCCTGTAAAGTCGGGGTCAGCCAGCAGTGCCCTGATCCAGTTGAGCAACTCCCTGGTTGCCGGTTTTTTCTCAATACCGTCGATGTCGCGGAGGTTGTAGAAGGCCTCGATGGAATTTCGCGCAAGCTTTTCGGCTATGTCGGGAAAATGAGCCTGAACGATTCTGCGCATCATCTCCGGCTCCGGAAAGGCGATATGATGGAAATTGCAGCGACCGAGAAAGGGATCGGAGAGGTCCTTCTTGGCGTTGGAGGTAATGATGATCACCGGTCGTTGCCGTGCCCTCATCACCTCATCGGTTTCGAGAATGTCGAACTCCATCTGATCGAGTACATCGAGCATGTCATCCTGGAACTCCGTTTCCGCCTTGTCGATCTCATCGATCAGCAGGACACAGCGTCGCTCTGCGGCAAAGGCCTGGCCAATCTTGCCCATACGGATATATTCTTTGATATCGCTGACATCTCGACGCGAATCGCCAAACCGGCTGTCGTTGAGACGGGTAAGGGTATCATACTGGTAAAGCGCCTCGATAAGTTTCATATTGGACTTGACGTTGAGCACGATCAATTCCATGTTGAGACTTGCAGCAACGGCGTGAGCCAGCATGGTCTTGCCGGTTCCGGGCTCGCCCTTGAGCAGCAGTGGCATCTCCAGAGCCATAGAAATATTGACAATCTTTGCCAGTTCTTCGTCAAGCACGTAGTTGGCCGCGCCCTCAAACATACTCGTCATCATAGCAGTAATACCCTCTTGCTGGTAGTGTGGTGGTCGATGGTGTTTTACGCCTCTTTTTGTTTTTAACCAATGCCGGCAGTCCAAAGCAGAGAACCCCGCAAACCCCGCGGCGCAGCAGCTTTTGCTGAACTGCCGGCGCACTGCACGGGACCGCTGCCACCTAGCAATCATAATCAATATCCCGGGCTATGCACGCGGAAAAAAAAAGATGTTGAACCAGACTGTCCGGCAGATTACCGGCGGCCAGAAAAAACGACTGTTTTGGAAGCAATTGTCCGCCCGTCCCTTTCTTCTGAGACGACATTATGGTAAGTATAGAAGTTTTCTTGCCTCTGGTTATGCTATTTTTTTTATCGCCACTTCAGCGGGAAAAGTTTACACTGCGATCAGCGATAAATACCGTCGCTGTAAAGGAAGCGGTTGCATTCCTTTTTTTTTGGTCCATGCATTTCATCAGGGAGATACAGACCCATGAAAATCCTCATAGCCGAAGATGACTACACCACACGGTTGATGCTGCAGGTTATTCTGGAAAAATGGAAATACAAGGTTGAGACGGCAGAAAACGGCCATGAGGCCTGGACCATACTGCAGCAGGGCGACAGACAACCGCAGATAGCCATTCTCGACTGGGAAATGCCGGAAATGGACGGTCTTGAGGTATGCGAGAAAACCAGGACGCTGGATCGCCGAAATCCCATCTACATCATCATGCTCACCGGCAGAAACACGACCAGCGACATAGTCCACGGACTTGATGCCGGTGCCGACGATTATATAACCAAACCCTTCGATGAGAACGAACTGCGAGCCCGGGTTCGCGTTGCCGAGAGGATGGTGACCATCCAGGAGTCGCTCGCTTCCACCGTCGAGGAACTACGCCTGGCTCTTGACCATGTCGACACGCTTCAGGGTATCCTGCCCATCTGCATGCACTGCCACGGCATCCGCAGTGATGATGAGGCCTGGTATAAGCTGGAAAAGTACATCGAAACGCACACCATGGCCAAGTTCAGCCACAGCATCTGTCCGGATTGTCTGACCAAGCATTATTCCAATGACATGCAATAGCGCCGTTGTCCCGGCCTCTGCCCTCAGCGTGGTTCCCAGGCCTTACTCCCGCAACATGTCCAGATAGGTGCTGCTGCTCAACAGATCCTCAATCTCAGCCGGGTCCGAGGGTTTTACCTCGACGATCCAGTTTTCGTAGGGCTCCTGGTTGAGCAGTTCCGGCTCCTCCTCGAGGGCATCGTTTACGGCCGTTATGATGCCACTCACCGGCAGATACAGCTCGGAGACGGCCTTGACGGACTCGAGACTGGCAAACTCATCACCTGCTTCAAACTCCTCTCCAACTTCAGGCATCTCTACAAAGACAATATCACCCAGCTGATCCTGAGCATAATCACTAATACCCACTTTGACTTTTCCGCCCTGTTCAAGGGCCCACTCATGCTCTTCGGTATAGCTTCTGTCACCGGGCAAGTCGAGTTCGCTCAGCTCCTTCATACCCTCTCCTCTGCGATCTAGTGATCAGACCTACTCCAGAACGATAGTCTCCACGGCTGGTCAGCCACGGATATTTACAGGACGTGCCCCGCTTTTCTCCGGCGGCTTTCTCTCTCTGCAGAGAACACTCTATCTTCGATTCAAGGCTACAACCATACTTTCAAACTCACGATCACTTTTCAAGAAAAATAGCACGCCATGAATAGTTTTCCCCCGGAGCACACAATTCCTCTGCACCACGCACCTCTGCTGGAGGTCGCCGTTTGTTGAGCTTTCAGCTCTTAATCTCCTTGATGAATTCATCGGAGGAGGCTATGGCGGCATTCATTCTGTCGAGGAGTACGCCGATTTCATTTTGGAGGGAGGCGAACTCCCCCTGCAGCGAACCAATGGCCTGGGCATTGAGATTGTGTTTGAGGAAAAGGACATTGTCCCTGAAAATCTTCAACACCGGCTCCATACTTTTCTCAGCCCGATGCATTTTTTTGAGCATCTGCTGATAGCGATCACGGGTCTTGTTGAGCTTTTGCCGACTGCTGAGCTTATACTCACGGTTCTGATACAGCTCCAGTTCTTCCTGCCATTCTTCGAAAAGGGCCTCGGCCACGTCCTCAACTTTATCTATCCTGGTGGTGACCTCATCGGCAGCGGCAACGCTGTTTTCATATTCGGCGTTAAGCCGGTCATAGGCCTTTTTGATATCTGTTTCTTTCAGACTAACCACCGACTTGAACTGCTCCAGAGCAGACGTGAACTGTTCCTGGGCGTCTTCCTGGGAATCCCTGGCCTCCTCGACCCGGTCGACCATGATGTCGCGCTTGTGGACACCGACTTTTTCCATGGCTCCGTAGTAGGCATCGGAGCATCCACCAACAAGCAGCACCACCACCACCAGCAGAAAAAACACCTTCAGGCCGCCACCGGCCCAGACTGTCAAAATTCGCATCTCAGCTTCTCCTTCTGTTATTGACTTGAGAGAAAAGTGTTACGGCACCAACAGAATTTTGCCGCAATTGCCGTTCTCGAGAATCATCCGGTGCGCTTGGGGAGCCTGATCAAGTTCCATCTTCACCGATATCTCGGGTACCAGACGCCCCTCGCTCATCAACTGGTAGAGCCCGACCTGGGCCTCCTTCATCTCGACCTCCGAGCCGTTGAACAAGGACATGCCGAGAATTTCCGTTTCTTTGGCCATGGTTGCCCGTGGATCAATGTTGATGGTGCCGCGGCTGCCGATAATAACCACACGGCCGCCTACACCCAGCAGTTGAAGGTCATGAGCAAGGTTGACATTGGCCAGCATCTCCAGAATAATGTCAACCCCCCTGTCGCCGCAATCCGATTGGATGTCTTCGATATAGCTGACACTGCTGTGGTTATAGGCCTTAAGGACGCCGGCTTTTTTGATGTTATCCATCCCCTTGTCGCTGCCGGCGGTGCCGTACACCGTAAGTCCTCTGGCCACGGCCAGCTGGATGGCGATCATACCGACGCTCCCGCTGGCGCCGTGGATGAGCAGCCTCTCGCCCTTCCTGGCTCTGGCCCGTTTCAAAAGAGCCCTCCACGCCGCAGCCCCCGGTATACCAACAGCCGCCCCCTGGAAGAAGTCCAGATTCTCCGGCAGGGAGAATATCTGAGAATGATGGCAGACTGCGTACTCGGCATATGCACCGCTGCGAGTGCCGGCGCTGTAGACTCTGTCGCCCTTTTTCCATTTCTTGACACCGTCGCCAACTTCCACCACCCGTCCCGACACATCTTTTCCCGGAGTATAGGGGGGGGGTGGCAGGACTGGATAGGCACCGGCGCGAACGTAGGTATCCACCGGATTTACGCCTATGGCCTCCACCTGAACCAGCACCTCATCAGCCTCCGGTTCGGGAATCTCGCACTCCACCAGTCGCATTACCTCTGGTTCCCCATAGCCTTCCACCACAATGGCTTTCATCTGTCTCCTCCCTGATGCTGCTGTAGTCGTATGGACCTCGTCTTTTTCTCCTTTACTGCCATTGTACTCATATTGGTCCGATCTTCGAGAAAAAAAGACGGTGAGTTCTTCCCCTCTTCAGCGTAATTGCTTCTGGCGGGTCTCCGTCACGTATTTCGACAATACAATCAAGATCCTAGCTTCTGTCCACGTCATCCTGGAAAAGATCATCGCCGGCACGAGGCTCGACCGTTTCCGGCACCGGCCAGAAACCATGGCGCAACCGGTAGACACTTCGGCGCATATCGTTGACGATGACCAGCAGACTGGGAATAAGCACCAGCGTCAACACCGTTGCAAATATTACGCCGGCGGCAATGGAGAGCGCCATGGGTATCAGGAATTTGGCCTGCAGATCCTTTTCGAGAATCAGCGGTGCCAGGCCGCCGACGGTACTTACAGAGGTAAGAAAGATGGCGCGAAAACGTCTGACCCCGCCTTCGACCACGGCATCATAAAAGCCCATGCCGCTGCTGAGATTGACGTTGATTTTCTCAATCAAGACAATGGCCGAGTTGATCACCACTCCTGAGAGGGCGACTATGCCGAAGAGCGACATCATGGAGATGTCGTAGCCCAGAAGCAGGTGGCCGCAGACCGCGCCGATGATACCGAAGGGTATGGTAAAAAGAATGACGAAGGGCTGCAGATAGGAGCGGAAAATCGTCGCAACGATGACGAATATGCCGACGATGGCGATGGGAAAGCCGATTTTCAAGGAGCCCAGAGACTCCCTGGAGCTTTTTTTGGAGCCCTGCATGGCGATATGGAGCCCTCTGTATTCGGCTTTGAGGGCCGGGAAAGCTGTCTTCGCCAGCTCGGTAAATATTTCATTGGCATTGGCCTGGTCATTATTGACTTCGGCGGTCACGGCGATTCGCCGCAGCCCGTCGGTGCGGGTGATGGTCGAATAGCCGGGGGCGAGCGACACCTGAGCCACCGACAGCAGGGGCACAAGGTCCCCTCCGGCGGTGCGGATCTTCATCTTTCTGAAATCGGTGATGCTGCTGCGCTCCTGCCTGGAGTAGCGAACCTTGACACGGATGTCTTCGCTGCCGCGCTGCAGCCGATACGGTTCCCGGCCGTAGAAGCCGGCGTTTACCTGCCGGGCGAGATCGTCGACGGTGATGCCCAGTGTGCGCGCCAGAGGTTTGAGCCGCAGTTGCAGCTCGTTCTTTCCCTGGTCGAAATCGGAGCGGATCTGATAGACGCCGGCAAAGCCCTGCAGTTTCGCCATGAGTTTCTCCGAGGCCTGCACCAGATCGTCCATATCCCTGCTCTGTAGCCAGACCTCTATCTCCGCTCCTCCCGGACCGGCCTGCATACCTTCGAAGGTCAGGGACTTAACCCCGGGAATGATGCCCACTTCCTTTTCCCATTCGATAAGAATTTCGTTGGAATGCATGCCCCTGAGCTCCGTTTCCAGCAAAATAGCCTGGACAGAGCCCATGTTGGGGCCGCTCGTCCCCATGGAACGCCCCAGACTCTGACCCAACAGCAGAAGACGCTGCTCCAGCAGATCTTCACCGGAGAGCGTCTGGGTTTTTGCGGCAAGACGCACCAGTGCCGCATCTATTTCTTCCAGGGCCTCGGTGGTAACCGTCGCAGGTGTGCCTTCGGGAAACTCCACCGTCGAGGTGACGACAAAGCCGTCAAGCTTCGGCACCACCTGAAATTTGATCAGTCCTCCGGCCACCAGACCGACACTGAGCAGCAAAACAGCGACGGCCACCGATAAAGAGACATAGCGCCAGTTGAGTACATGGGAAAGGAAGGGACGGTAGAGTGTGTCGACGAAAGCTTCAAGTCCTCTTCCAAACCGCGAACGGAACCTTTCAACCAACTGCAAAAGGCCGCGGCCGTCTTTGCGCGCCCGGGGAGCTGGCAGATTATTGAGATGAGCCGGCAGCAGCAGCAGACATTCGATCAATGAGATGACCAGGCAGGAAATCACCACCGTCGGCAGAATGGAGATGAACTTTCCCATAACCCCGCCGACATAGGCCAGCGGCAGAAAAGCGACGATGGTTGTGGTCACCGCCGCCAGTACCGGCATGGCCACCTCCGAGACACCTGCAACGGCGGCGGCGAGGGGTCCTTTGCCGGTCATTCGCTGGACATAGATAGCCTCGCCGACAACGATGGCATCATCGACGACTATCCCCAGGACCATGATCAGGCCGAAGAGAGAAATCATATTGATGGTAGCGCCCACGGCATAGAGAATGAACATCGCCCCCATTATCGAGATGGGAATACCCATTCCGGCCCAGAACGACAGACGGATATCGAGAAAGAGCCACAGTACCAGAAACACCAGACAGAGACCGATGAAGCCGTTTTTGGTCAGCAGGTTGATGCGGGAACGGAGTATCTCGGTATTATCATAGAAAACCTCCATGGTCACCGTCGGCGGCAGTTGATTCTGCTTGCTCTTGACATAGCTCTGAACGGCGTCGGAGATCTGGATGGAGTCCTCCTCACCGGTCTTGAAGACCATCACAAAAACAGCCGGTTTGCCATTTATCTTGGCGGTCACCGGATCCTCGGTAAAGCCGTCATCGATTTTCGCTATGCGATCCAGGGTGACGATACCTCCGTCGGCCCCTGCGATAATCACCACCTTGGCCAGATCGGCGTCGGTGTATTTCCTGCCCACCGTACGGATGCGGATGTCCTCACCACTGGTCCGCAGGGTGCCGGCGGCCAGGTTGAGGCTCGATTTACGGACGATATCGGCAACCTGGGAAAAGCTCAGCTTATATTTCTTCAGCTGCTCCTCGGAAATCTCAATGGCAATCTCATAGTCCCTGGTGCCGAAGGTTTCCACCTGCGAGACCTGCGGCAAAAGCTTAATCTCCTCCTCGATCCTTGTGCCCCACTGCTTCAGCTGCTTTTCACCAACCTCCCCGGCCAGGGCAAGCAGCACCACCGATTCGCGACGGACAATCTCGCGGATGACCGGCTCCTCGGCGTCAACCGGAAAGGTGGAGATGCCGTTTATCCGGGACTTGACCTCCTCGAGAACCTCTTCGATCTCGCGCCCCTCCTTGACCTCAATGGTGACCGATGCCGCCCCTTCCGTGGCCTTGGTGGTGTACTGCTTGATACCGTCGACCGTTTCTATGGCCTCCTCGATCTTCAGCGAAATTCCCTCCTCCACTTCCTCCGGGTCGGCGCCGGGGTAGGGCACGGTTATGGATATCATGTCCAGGGAAAATTCGGGAAAACTCTCCCGCACCATCTGGCTCAGGGAAAGACCGCCGGCCAGGAAAATCAGGAGCAGGGAAATGTTGGCGAAGACCCTGTTATTGGCAAAGGCCGTCAAGACGCGTTTCATCGCCCCTCTCCGCCATCGACATCGACCACCTCGACCACCTCGACCAGGCTCTGTTCAAGTGGATCGACCAGCCTAGTGGTTATGACCAGGTCGCCTTCATTGAGGCCTTCGGCAATGAAGGCCCTGTCACCCTGGACATCGGCAACCACCACCGGCGTGATCGTCAATCGCTGGTCTTCGACCACGTAGACTGTGTCATTGAAGCTCACCGCCCATCGCGGCAGGACGAAAACCCCGGTCATGGTTGCCGCCGGAATCTCCACCTGACAGTACATGCCGGCCACCAGAGGAAAACCTGGCTCTTTTGTGTTGTCTGTTTCACCGGCAAGCCGAATGAGCACTTCGAGGCTGCGGGTAGTGGTATCATATCGCTGGACGCGTTCGACGATCCCTTTGGCAGCGACACTGCCGTCCTCGCTCCAGCGGACAGTGGCCGGCAGCCTCTGCAGCGGTGCAAACCACTGCCGTTGCCGATCTCCGTCTGTTCCCTGCGGAGCGAAGGCCAGCCATCTGCGGGCATCCTCACTGTCAACAACTGCCACCAGTTCAAGAACCGAATCATCGGCCAGACCGAGCAGCACCTTGCCGGGTGTGACATATTCGCCGATTTCGATCTGCTCATGTACCACTCTGCCATCAAAAGGTGCGCGAACGACGCTGCGATCGAGATTATTCTCAGCCCGCCGCGCCGCCTGCCGGACCTGGGCCAGGCGCTCCGCTGCCAGCACTGTCGCTTTTTCAGCGGTCTCTACAGCTGCTTCGGTGCCGACGTTTTCTTCACGGAGTAATTTTTTCAGCCGGTTGAACTCCCGCCGGGCAAGCTCAGTTTCCCTCTCAAGCGCTTCCAACCTGGCCAAACTCATCTCGTAGTCGACCCGAAAATCGCGATCGTCTATTGCAAAAAGGATCTCACCCTCTTCGATTATCCTGCCAACGGCAAGATCGGCGTGACGAACAACGACTCTGCCGGCTACCTCGGCGGCGATATCCACCATCCGCTGCGGCCTGAGTTCACCGCTGCTCTCGATAACGACCGGCGCATCCCGGGCTATCATTCGCATCGCCTTTACCCTGATTGGTTTTTCCACCGACGGCGTCTGCAGCGGCGCTTTTTTCATCTTCTTGAGACCAATAAAGCCGGCCATACCGCCGGCTATGATCAGACCGCAGAGAATCAGGCGGACAATCGACTGGCCCAGACTTTTTTGCTTCACCTCGGTTTTCATTTCTGTTCCTTGACAGGCGTGAGCTCCAGGGATCTCTGGACCTCCCGCCATTCATTAGCCCTCTCCAGGCCGAGTATTCGCTAGCGGCCACTCAATGCCGCGGTATCGTCATTTCAATCTTCATCGTTACCTCAAGAGTCTCTGGCGCCTGCTTGCATGACAACAACCCTGCATTCATTTGCACCGGGCACACCCACCAGCTAATTTTTCACACTCCAGGCCTGCCAGCCGAGTCCATCCTCGCCGTTATAAAAAGGGCTTGCTGTGGATGAGTACTATTGCGCCGGAAAAATATAACACTGGAGAGTCAATGGGCCAAAATCAGATGAGTCACTTCTTCTTCCAGGTCTTCTCTTCGCCTTGCAGCAACCTGCGGATATTCTCATGATGTTTTATCCAGATGAGAGCGGCGATGACAGCGGCGGCGGCGATTACCGTAGGGCTGCCGCCCAAAAGAAACAGCCAGAGTGGAAAAAGAGCCGAGGCCAGCAGGGAGCCTACGGAAACAAAACCGGAGATGACTACCGCCGCCAAAAAAACACCGAGACTGAATGCTATTGCCAGAGGCGAGAGATAGAGGAAGACGCCCAGACCGGTGGCCACGCCCTTGCCGCCACGAAAACCGAGGTAGACGGGAAACATATGGCCCACGACAGCGGCAATACCGCAACCGCAGACAATCAACAGTGCTTCCGGAGTCTTTGCCAGCAGCAAAGAAGCTGCGAACATCGGGGTATACCCCTTGAGAACGTCGAGGATCAACGTGACGACACCGTACTTTTTGCCCAGCGTCCTGCTGACATTGGTGGCGCCGATATTTTTGCTGCCATGCTGCCTGACGTCAACGCCGGCGACTTTGCCGACGACCAGACCGAAAGGAACGGCCCCGAGCAAATAACTGCCCACCAATAAAACAATTTCCATTGCGCCACTCCCTCCGTTTCACCACAGCTGCTCACAGGATTCCCACTTTTCTCCTCTCCAGGAGCCGCCAGTGTCATGTTTTGCTTGCACTTCAATGAAGATAGCACAATTGTATACACTATGGTAGATTGAGCTGCCAGTATAATTGTCACCAACATTTGAGACCATCACAGTAACGTTATGAGTATACGAACTATTTACCAGTATCCGGACCCTGTTCTCCGCAGGAAAGCGGCAAAGATAGACGAATTCAGCGACGAACTCAAAGAACTGATCGCCGACATGGCAGACACCATGTACGACGCACCGGGGATTGGTCTTGCAGCCCCGCAGGTTGGCGAGTCGGTCCAGGTCATTGTCGTCAATACCGGAGGTCAGGACGAACGTCAGTACAAGGCCTTTATCAACCCCGAGATAACCATCTCAGAGGGCAGCCAGATCGACGAAGAGGGCTGTCTGAGCGTACCCGAACTGACCTCCAACGTCACACGGTTCAAGCGGATCCAACTCAGCTATCAGGACGAGGAGGGAACTCTGCACGAGCTCAGTGCCGAAGACCGCTTTGCCGTGGTGCTCCAGCATGAGATTGACCATCTCAAGGGTATTCTCTTTATAGATCACCTGACGCCGCTGAAAAGAAACCTCTATAAAAAGAAGATGAAAAAAGCCCTGGCCTCGAAAAAGGTGGTTGCATGAGCGGAGACGGATACCGTCTGATCTTCATGGGCACGCCCGACTTTGCCGTACCATCCCTGCAGGCGCTTATCGCCAGCCGCCATCAGGTGGTGGCGGTGGTCACCCAGCCCGATACAAAAAAGGGCAGAGGAAAAAAGCTCGCAGCGCCGCCGGTGAAAACCGTGGCCGAGAAGGCCGGCATTGAGGTACTGCAGCCAACCACAATCAAGACCGCTGAGTGTACAGAGAGCCTGGCCGCCTTCCGACCGGATCTCATTGTCGTCGCCGCCTACGGCAGGATTCTGCCCGGCTCCATCCTCGACCTGCCCCCCCTGGGCTGCATAAACGTCCACGGTTCCCTGCTTCCCAGGCACCGGGGCGCAGCACCCATCCAGTGGTCAGTCATCGAAGGCGACCGCCGCACCGGTGTCACCATCATGCAGATGGACACGGGTATGGACACCGGCGATATTCTCCTGGCAGCAGCCATCGACGTGGAGGAGGGGGATACCGCCGGCTCGCTTTTCACCACCCTCGCCCGTCTCGGCGCCACCGCCCTTCTTGACGCCCTTGAGAAGCTCGAAAGAAAAGAGCTGACGCCGACCCCCCAGGATCACCGGCAGGCAACCAAAGCTCCGCCGCTGGACAAGGAAATGGGACGGATCGACTGGAGCAAATCCGCAGAGAAAATCCACTGTCTGATACGCGGACTCGATCCCTGGCCTTCCGCCTATACCTTTCTCGGTGGGAAAAGAGTAAAACTCTTTTCTCCTCAAATCCTCAATAAAGCCAGTGAGGCCATACCAGGCACCGTTATACGCGCAGACCGACAGGGAATCATCGTCGCCTGCGGCAGCGCTGCCCTGCGCATCAAGGAGATGCAGCCGGAGGGGAAAAAGCGTATGAGCGCCGAGGCCTTTTTATGCGGCCACTCCCTGGCGACTGGCAGCCTCTTCGGCGACAACTGAGCGCTATGGGCTCTTCCGTGAACATCGCCTTTGCCGACTGTTTTTCAGGTGTCAGCGGCGACATGTTTCTAGGCGCCCTGCTGCACTGCGGTCTGTCCGAGCAGCTGCTGCGCTCCGAGCTCGAAAAACTTGAGATCGGCGAATGGCACATGACGATCACCGAAACCAGTTCCTGCGGCATCGGCGGTCTCAAGGTCGACATCAGCAGTCCTTCCAATCAGCAATTCCGCCACCTCTCCACTATCAGGGAGATCCTCGAACGCTCATCGCTGCACCCGCACATCCGCTCTCAGGCATTGGCTGTCTTTTCTGAGATTGCCCGTGCAGAGGCCAAGGTCCACGGCATCGATATCGACCGGGTCCATTTCCATGAGGTAGGGGCGGTGGACACCATCATCGATGTGGTCGGCACCGTCGCCGGTCTTCATCATCAGGGCATCACCAGGCTGTATGCGGCACCGCTGCCTTCACCGCGCGGCTTTGTTAGCTGCTCCCACGGCACGCTGCCGCTGCCGGCACCGGCGGTCTGCGAAATCCTCAAAGGCGTACCCTGCTATGGCGTTGAACAGC
>CAKZOA010000253.1 GCA_937132035.1 uncultured Desulfobulbaceae bacterium
CAACTACTTACACAATGCACAAAACAGCATTTCTATATCATATCAAACACATATCTTGGCCCGACCCCATTATTTTCATTATTTTATTATTGCAGGAAACATGTCAACCTGGAGCTTTAAATGTTCGTTTTGCATTGCCCAATGGCATCTCATTTTGATTGCAGCAATGAGAGTACTTTTGTTAGGGTTTAGTGAAAGATTGTAATATAAAAAAATGGTACTTTGTCACCGGAATTTCTTTTCATGCCTATGATTTTGTCTATCCGGGGGTAGCAGCAAAAAAAGAATATTTCATGTTCGAAAATGGCATGTTCTGTCTTGGTACCGGTATATCGGCCTATAAAACTGAACCGGTTTTATTTAGTCCGATTCGGAATAAAGGATGTTATATGGTAATTTTTTTGGTTTACAGACGTTTTCTGCCCTGACAACACTCCTGCCGCAACCTAGACAGAAATGGGTTGCCGGTTGAATGAGATTAATATACGCCTTTGGGTCTTTTACCTGAAGCTCTTCTTCAAGATAATCACAGAGGGTTTTCTGATTGTCATCACTCACACTAGACCTCCATTAATAGCTCTAGGATACATTTGGAATTGACTAATATAACTACTGAAATAGTGAATATTTGCCATCCAATAACATGATTATAAACTAGCTATGGGGAATGTTATGTCAAGCATTGTCAAGATGGTTTCATAAAAGATTGAATTGCAGTTATTTCCAGAGAATTAAGAAATCCCCAGTCATGCATGAATATTGGTTATGATTTTTCCCCGTTGTATATTTCTCTCCAGTAGAGAAAACACACAAATCGGGATCAGTGGAATACGCAATCATGTCTTGAAAAACAATATAATGGCTCGATTACCAAAGACTCTCTTTATTATCACTGCACCTTTCAGTACTTACACTTCTTATTGATCATTTGAGGCACATAATCAGGAATAATCTAAGGTTCTGAATTTTTTGTTGGTTTTCAATTGCCACTGTAAAGCTCTATTAATGGGATGAAAGCATAATCAGAAAGAGGTAAATTCAAATTGCATTTTACCTCAGTCGTGATATTCTTAATTCTAGATTCTAGAATGGAGAATGATTTATGTTGAAGCCACAGGATATTTTTGTACTGCTTAAGTTGGTTGTGATGGGATCACGACCATGGTCGTATGCTATTTTGGCTGTGGAACTAGGGATGAGCCCTTCCCAGGCTCATTCGTCAGTCAAGCGGACCTTAGCTGCAAAGCTGACTGTACGCCAAGGGGAGAAGATCGTACCTCATTTCAGGAATCTCGAGGAATTTCTCATCCATGGCCTTAAATATGTCTTTTGGGCTGAGCAGGGAGAGATGACCAGAGGGATGCCGACTGCCTACGCGGCCCCTCCGCTTGCGGAGTTATTGGTTAACACTGCGCCGGAGCCTCCTCCGGTCTGGCCAGATTCGGACGGCGAAGTACGTGGGATTGCCTTTCAGCCATTATGTAAGCAGGCACCCCAGGCAGCGCGCATCGATAAAAATCTTTACGAGCTGTTAACTTTGGTGGATGCGGTTCGCAGCGGCCGAGCCAGAGAGAGGGAAATAGCCACGAAAAAATTGCGAATTCGACTGGAGCAATATGCATCGGATTTCTAACCCCAACCTTGAGATTTTGGAAGCGGTAGTTGCACTCCTTGACGAATTGGTAGACCGGCTGGTTTTCCTGGGAGGTTGCGCCACCGGTTTGCTTCTCACAGATATGGCAGCCCCGCCGATTCGTGCCACGCAAGATGTGGATGTCATCACCGAAGTAGCGACCATGGCGGAATATTATCAGTTGGCTGAACAGTTGCGAGCCGGTGGTTTTCAAGAAGATACCGGGGCTGGCCCGATTTGCCGCTGGAAAGCGGGCAGCCTTCTCCTGGACGTCATGCCGACTAATCCACAGTTGCTCGGATTCGGGAGTGAATGGTATCAAGAAGCTTTCGAGGCGGCAACTCTCCAGACTCTGCCATCTGGAAAACGCATCCAAATGATCACGGGACCTTATTTTCTTGCATGCAAACTGGCAGCCTTCAGTAGCCGTGGTGAAGGTGATTACCTGATGAGTCACGACATGGAGGATATAGTGGCGGTATTGGACGGAAGGCCTGAAGTGCTGATAGAGATTGAGCAGGCTCAAATCACGCTGCGGCAGCACCTGACCGATAGTTTCCGGGAGCTTTTAGGAAGCCATCAATTTCGTGAGGCCCTTTCAGGCCATCTTCCGCCGGATAGGGCGAGTCAAGCCAGGGTCCCGACAATTCTCTCACGAATAAAGCAAATAGCAATGAGCAATCGGGGTCGGGCCACGCTAAGGATCAGTATTTAAGTATTTACGAAATTATCCCCCGCAGAGAACGTGTAAAAACACTCTATATGAGGATTTTTAAGGTCAAAATCAGCAATATATGTTCCAGCTTCCTCTCTGAGCTGAAAACCTTCACCAGCTTCTTTGACTTTGCGTCCTTTGCCCCGTAGCCTCAAGCTCTGTTGAATATTGTCAACGAATGATTCATCACCAACAGCTATGCTTTCGCTCCACCAGGATTTGCCCAGGTAAATAGTGCCTCTTGGCTCTTGCCATAATCTGTCTTATCCCGAGTAGTTCAATATCTGCGTTTTTTCCTCTAAAAATCGCAATATTAACCGTAAACATGGCCGTTCATCAAGAGGTAATGTCAGTAAAACAAGAGCTTAGCGTGGCCCAACCCCGTCTTCCGTTCTTGCTAAGGGTAAGCTGGAAAAATTTCGTCAGGCCTTTTACGGCACATTGACTGAGCCTGCCCAGCAGTTTGCGGTCATAGAAAAAGAATTTTCGTAGGATTTTTGGGATTGAGAAAACATATTGACGATGGGGAACAGGATAGAGAACCGCTTCCTTGAGGTGGTGGCCGAACTGAACTACTTTCTTGTTGTGGCATGACGGACAGAGCCATCTTCTGCGACAACTGAATGCTAAAATAAATTCATGATGGCAGTCCGGGCATTTGATGCGGGCAAAGCCCTCTCGCAGATCGCCGCATTCGAGGTATTTTAAGAGATCCATGCCTTCATAGCCGATAACGGTATTTTTAAAGCCCTTCAAAAACGAGATGAAAAGTCATTGAAAGCCCAAGCTGACAAGAATCCAATTAAGAATACAGAAGATATGAAAATATGTTCCGCCTGCAGCGGGTCAGTGTTGGCAAGAGGGTCGCCGATGAGTTCTTGCCGCGAATACCCAGGGCAAAGTGTAAAGGAGTTGGAGAGCAGTAATGTACCCGCAGAAGGGGCACAGCCGGCTACTTCACCTTAACCCCTCCTTCTTCCTGTAACTCATAATCGCCAAGTGCCCTCTGCAGAGTGGTCTCGGCGAGTTGGGCGCAATGGAGATGAGAATCGGGCAGCTGCCCCACCAACTCCATAATGTCCATCATGGTGATTTTTTTCAGCTGCTCGCAGGATTTACCCCGGGCCAAGAGAGCCACCCCGGCGATGCACTGTTGGCTGACTGAACATCCGTCGGTCCAGTGATGCACGCCGGAAACTTTATCTCCTTCAAATTTCAGGCTTATCTCCATGGTGTCTCCGCAATTTCCCGTCACCCTTGCTATGCTGTCCGGCCCCTGCATCGGCGGATTGGCCCAGTAATGGAAGCCAAACCAGCAGAGCCCCAGGAGGATAAGTACACCTATTGTTACCAGTATCCCTGTAATTTCCATGAAATAAGACGTTAAGTCATAACTATTTGAAGCTCATTTGAGCGATCTCAATACCTTTTGTCACCTGCCCGCCATTATAACCCGGCTGACGGTTTTGTGCTATATCTCTTAACCAGCTCCTGCCATTATCCCTCTGCCATACTCAAGCAGATTGGCAATATCATTGTATTTGAAAAAAATGAGACAATACGCAAAACAAAGAAAGGCAATGCGCAATAACTAGAGATCGTCTTCTTCCGCCTGCCCGTCTTCGGCGTCTTCTTCATCGGTGCGCTTTATAGTTGGGCGGCCTCGTCCGCGACGGTTGCGCTTTTTGCACCGTCTTGCCTCATGTACTCGAACACACGGCTCCAGATAACGCGATTCCTTTCAATCAATGCAGAGATCACTGATGGGCGATACCTGTTGGACGCCGCGCCGAAGTTGGCTGCCAGCGCAAGGACACCGACTGAGCAAATGATGTTGACGATGCTTGGGGGCACAACCGTGACGGCTACCGATCCAACAGTCGCTGCGGCCATGAGTGCCATATGCAGCTGGTAGATGGGTGGGTAGTGGAGCATCGCGTCCGGCACGGCCTGCTTGTCCATTGCTGCTTCGACCTCGGCCTTGGCGGCAGCCGGATCCTGTTTCAGCCACTTACGATAATAGCGGAGGCTGGACTCCCAACCTGACCAGGACTCGGTCGTGCCTTTCTCAAGTTCCAATTGAACGTAGGCAACGATTCTCGCCGCACTCATGAGGCGGTTCACCGTGAACCAGAAGTTGAACAGAATGAGGCTAGCCAACACCAAGCCAAGCGCCGCCGAGTACTCGATTTCGAGGGTCGTGAGTCCGCCGACGCCGAGAGCTACGATAAGTAGAGGTCTTTCGAACACATACCGTTTGGCTTGGAGCAACTCCTCCCGCAAGGTCGAGTATTCTTGAGATCTAAGATCCGTCATGTGCTACTCACGCTGTTCGTCCGCCTCTCACGGTAGGAATGCCGGTTACCCAGCACCCCCCGTGCAGACCCGGAC
>CAKZOA010000254.1 GCA_937132035.1 uncultured Desulfobulbaceae bacterium
GCAGATAGACAGACCGAGGCCAGTACCGCCGTACCTGCGGGTTGTACTGCCGTCAGCCTGTTTGAAGGGGTCGAAAATTGACTCCAGTTTGTCGCTGGCTATGCCGATGCCGGTATCGCGCACGCTGCTGTGCAGCACAAGAGTTTCCGTGCTTTCCTCTGCGACTTTGAGGCTGAGTTCCACCTCGCCGGATTCTGTGAATTTGACGGCGTTACCGAGCAGATTGACGAGTACCTGACGATAGCGACCGGGGTCGCTACAGACATAGGCGGGAAGGTTTTCATCGACGCGGCAGACAACTTCCACTTGTTTGCCGGCCAGCCGCGGTTTTATAAGGGTGCAGACGTCATGAGCGGTGACCTCGGGATCAAAGTCGATTTTTTCCAGGGTCATTTGTCCGGCTTCTACCTTGGAAAAATCAAGAATATCATTGATGATGCTCAACAGAGCGTCGCCACTGCCCTTGATGGTGAGTGCGCAATCTTTCTGCTCGTCACTCAATTCGGTGGTCAACAGTATGTCGGTAAATCCTATGATACCGTTCATCGGCGTACGGATTTCATGACTCATGGCGGCCAGGAACTGGCTTTTGGCGACGTTGGCGGCTTCGGCTGCCAGTTTCGCCCTCCGCAGCTCTTTGGTTTGCAGGGCGATTTCCGACTGCAGGTTTTTAGAGTATCTTTCCTGCTGTTCCTGGATGATATGGTGGCTTTTTTGTGATTCGATGAGCATGTCCTGGTATTTATTTTCCAGAACGTGAAATTTTCTGCCGAACTGCTTTTTCTGGATTGCCAGCCTCTTCTCGAGCTGTTCCTTCTCGCGGTCACGGAAATGACCTGTTGTAAGCGCCGCAAGCAGCTTTCTCCTGTCATCGCCAAGAGGCGATTGGTCAGAATTGCGGCAGAAGAGCAGGTGCTCGTCGTCATCAAGGCGCAGACACAGATGTGAGCCGGACTCGGTTGCAGCCGTGGCCTGTGACGTGGCAGAAGACTGAACTTTTTCTCGAAGAGTGGCTCTTTCTTCGGGTGCCGGCAGAGCCTCAGCCGTCCCCTGGCATTCTCCTTCGTTGTCGAGGCAGCATATCAGCATTTCCGGCAGCTCTTTTTCAAGGAAACAGAGCAGCGAGGTTATCCTTCGGTGGCTGTCTTGAGTTATGCTGAACAGCGAAGGCATATCAATCATGGTGCTATCCTATTCAGAACCATAGAGATCCTGGGCTTTTTCCATCTCTTCCGGCAGATCTTCGAGCAGAACCTGGTATTCGTCCATATTTTCCTGAAGATGGTTGGTGAGAGTCGGTGAAAGAGTTGCCGGTGCTCCGGTAATGATGGTATAGCCGAGCTGGGTGGTCAAATATTCGGCTATTTGCAGGATGCCGCTGAGGCTGTTCGGCTCGACGTCGTCAAGACTCTGGTGGTGGTCGCGGATGGCGTGCTGAATGTTTTCGGGCATTTCCCAGTCCCGGGTAAGAAGATACCCTATTTCACAGTGATCGGTGCCGAGCAGCTGCCGTTCGAAGGTGTCGATGGTAGCGGTGAAGTCATAGACATCGAAGATTGCGATAAAATCGTCGCCGGCTACCTGTTCCTCGACGATTATGCCAAAATCATGAAGTATGCCGCAGAGATAGGCGTCATCACCGTTGACGCCGAAGATGCGCTCTGCCAGAACCTTGCTGCAGATGCTTACGGCTGCACAGTGCATCCAGAGCTGTTTTCTTGAATAGATCTGGTCCTGGTCCTCTGATGAGGTGAAAATATTTTTGATGGCATCGGTGACTGCAAGGTTATAGAGATTTTTCATGCCGATGAAGGCTACCGCCCTGCCGATGGAGTCCACCTTTTGGGCAAGGCCGTAGTAGGGACTGTTGACCAGCCGCAGCAGCCGCACCACCAGCGTTGGATCCATCTTGATGACGTCTTCAAAGTCTTTCATTGTCGAATTCTCATCGTGGATGAGTCCGCTCAGTTTGGTAACTACATGAGGCAATGTTTTTATCTTATTGAATTTTTTGATGAGACGTCGTGCTGATTTGGACATTGCAACCTCGTGTTTTCAGTCGGCGAACAGCCTCTGACAGGCGCTGCCGCACCAGTGTGTATGTATTTGGCACCGAGCAGGCACCGCACCGTGAAATGACGCGGGCAGCTTCAATTATACATACCTATCGGTTGTTATAACAGGAAATATTTAATCTTATACGTGATTGTCGCTGAAGTTTATTGCGACAGTCGGGGGAGAGCTTTAGATTTGGGGGGGAGGTCCTACGCCAATTGCCAGGGGTTTTCTGGAAATATGGAAACCACTCCTAGAGTGCTTCGATGACGGGGATGTGCAGATGCTGATCGGAGGCGAGACTGTTGAACTGCAGGTCGCGATTATATTTTTTTAAAAGCCACAGAGGCAGATCAAATTTGTTCTGGCAGATATCCCAGAGAGTATCGCCCAGGGCCACCTTGTATTTTTGAAAGCCGGTGATTTTATAGGAGCTGAAAAAATCCTTTTCGGTCTCACTGTGAAATGCCAGCCGTCTTTCTTCGAATTGCTGTCTGGAAACTGCAGTGAAGGGAACCTTGAGCTGCTGTCCAGGGTGGATGGAAGAGTCTGGCGACAGGGCGTTGAAAGCGGAAAGGCTCTTTTGGTCGATACTCAGCCACTCGCTGAGGAGGCCGAGAGATTCTTCCGGTTGGACGATGAGCTCACCGTAGTGAGTATCCTTGGCGTATCCGGAGCTGGTGATGCGAAGTTCGGCATTGGCGGTCAGGGGCTGTGAAAGAACGCTCACCCCGGACGGTTTCGATTTACTTTCAGAACGCAGGATTACGGCATAATCCGGAGATGTTGATGATGCGGTAGCGGCGGTGCTCTTCGCATGGTGTGATGAAGGAATCCGCAGCGTCTGACCGATATAGACCACTGCCTTGTCATCAAGGTTGTTGGCTCGGCTGAGCTCCTTGAGAGATACGCCGAAACGGCGGGCGATTTTGCCGGCGGTGTCGCTGCTGCGGACCGTATAAAAAATCGCTCTTTTCTGTGTCTGAGAGTAGATATTTGCAGGAACAATTTTGGCGAGACGGACAATCGAAGCGGTGTGCGGCAATCGCAGTACATAGCCTTTGGGGATGTATTTTTCACCCCTCCATATGGGAGGGCGCAGGGCGGGGTTGAGCTGTTGTAGCCTGTCGCTGCTCAGTCCGAAATGAGCGGCCAAGGCGTTTGCCTGGGCATACGCGGGCAGTGTGAAAGAGAAGCTTGCAGACGGTCGGTCCTTGCGTATCAGGGGAGACGTTTCAAGCTTTTTGGCGACTGTGCGGGCGGCGAGAAATTCTGCATAAAAATTGCGCGAGGCGAACTTGAAGTGTCCCGTCCTATAATTTTTGAATATCCTGACGTAGTTGCCCTCTTGTTTCAGGGCTCGCATCATGCCGGCATGGCCGTAGTTGTAAGCGGTTATGGCCAGTGGCCAGGTTCCCAGTCTGTCAAAATTCGATTTCAGGTAGCGGGCGGCGGCATGTGTTGCCGTCAGGGGGTCACGGCGCTCGTCGACGATCGAGTCAACCATCATGAAATTTTTGCCGGTGGCGCGGGTGAACTGCCAGACTCCAGCGGCTCCACGCTTGCTGAAGGCCTTGATATTGAAGGATGACTCGACATGGGGCAGATAGGCCAGGTCTTCGGGGAGTCCGTATGAAGAAAAAATACGTTTCATCTCATCTATGTAGGCACCTGAACGGATGACACCTTCGATGAAGCGTTCCTTGAGCCCGGATTGCATGCGGATATTGTCGGAGGCCTGCAGCATTTTCGTGCGAATACCAGGTGGAGAAAACAGCGAATAGACCCGTTTTTCAAAAACGGTCGCCGCTGTTTTGCCACGGCCGAGCTCGCTGAGCACGGTGGCGTATTTTTTCCTTAAAGCCCTCAAATAGGTGCGGTTTATCCGAGTGGCGCCCGGCAGGGATTTATCAAGTATGGGGGCGGCCTCATAGATTATTGACAGGTCGTTCCTGTCATGAAGGACCGCGGTATTCGTGGAGAATTCACCGTAAACTCTTTCCCAGAACCTGACATTGCTGCTGATGGAATTGAATTCCGGGAAATAGGTCTTTGACTCGCAGTTGATGGCCTGAAAGAGGAAAAAAGAAATGACGACGAGCTGGACCAGCAGGCGGTTGGGGAAGGTATGAAAAGCAAGACACCTGAAAAACATGGAGACAATGGTATAGTGTGCATGGTTTTATTTCTGCAACTGCCACCCCCGACGAAGGTCGCAGGCCCCTTGTCGGATACGGTGCGGTATCACCTCATCCGCACCACCATGGTACTCAAAAGAGGTGGTTTTTACCAACATAGAATTGTTTGAATGCCTTTATTTTTATTATACCGATCATTATTCAATAGTTATTATCAATAGCGATGAGGTGGAAATGTACACTCCGATTCTGGCGGCCCTGGGCTACGTTCTTTCAATCGATGGAAGTAAAACGCTGCTTGTTCACCGAACAAAGCGAAAAGACGATCATCATTACGGCAAATACAATGGTTTGGGTGGCAAGATGGAAAGGGACGAGGATATCGTTGCTTGCCTCACAAGAGAGATCCATGAGGAAGCGGGTATCGAAGCACTGGATATAGTCCTCCGGGGAACCATAAACTGGAGAGGTTTTGGTGGGGAAGGCGAAGACTGGTTCGGGTTTATTTTTGTAATAAAACGTTTCAGTGGAACACCGTTTACCGGCAACCCGGAAGGAGATCTCATCTGGCAACCCATCGAAACCATAAACCTGCTGCCCATGTGGGAGGGAGATCGGTTTTTTCTCCCTCTGGTCTTTGATGAGGATCCACGGGTATTTCACGGCCATATGCCCTATGTCGATGGCAGGCCCTCTGCCTGGCACTACACTCGGTTATAGGAAAAAGCAGATTTTCCCGTGGCAAGGGCCTTGCACCGGTCCGGCATGGGCAGGAGATGCTTAGGTGTTGCAGAGAACCATGTGCATGGTATAGTCAGCCCAGAGGTCGGCGGAGAGCCCTCTTTTTTTATCTCAGCGCTGTTGCAGATAATCAATGCTGGCAAGAGTGAGTATATGGCAGTGCTGGATTTTCTGAAAATGCTTCAATCTGAGAAAAACAGAGTACTACTCCGACACATTTCCGGGCGTGAGCGCTCAGTTACGCAGTTGCAGTGCAGGTCGACCGGATCGCAGAGACGCATCGTGAGAATTTTGCAGCAGCATGCCGCTGCAGACTGTCGTGGTCGTTTGGGAAGGGATGGTCGAAAAGCACGTCGATGATGAAGAGGAGAAAAAATGGACCAGGCAAATGAGTTTGACCGTCTTGAAAAATTTGTTCACAAGCTGCTGAGCCAGTACGAGCAGCTACTTGATAAAAACGCCCAGCTCCAGACGCTGCTGCAGCAGCGGCAGGATGAGATCGATGAATTGCACTCACGTGTCGATTCAGCAGATAGCGAGCGTGGCGATATTTCTAACCGTATTCAACATTTGATTGAAGAAATTGAAGAGTGGCAGTCTGCTTTTGCCAGCGAAAGCGAGGAGCAGGTGGCAGCTGAGGCCGAATCGCCCCAGGAGCACAACGAAAGCCGCGACGAGCAGCACGACGGCCAGGGCCATGGCGATGAAACCACTGGTTCAGAAGCCAGGGATCGCGAGGCGAGCCAGCAGCGAAATCTATTTCAGGTTGATTCGTCCGACGGCGACACCTCCAGGGGCTGAGAAGCAGACGAAGCTCACCTAAACGGAATTGAGCAATAGGGACATGGCGGAAAGAGAACGACTGGTCGAATTTACCTTGCTGGGGCAGGATTATGCCTTCTATACCGGTGCTTCTGAAGAGGAATTGAAGCAGATTCTCGACCTGGTCAAGAACCTGCTTCAGGAGAGTGGAAACAGCTCCCACAGTGGCACCATCGCCTCCAGCAAAAAGGCCATTCTCGCCTGCCTCAATATCGCTTCACGGTATATCCGTCTGCAACAGGATTTCGACGAGTATATCATTGAAAACAATCGCAGAGTTTCCAGTATTGCTGATACAATAGAAACCGCCATGGAGGTCGAAAAAAGAAAGGGGGGCAGATAAAACACTTTTGTTTGGCGCAATATCTGATATAATGCAGTCATGTAGAGGTTAAAGGATTTGGCATGTGTATATGTCGGATTTTATAGTGATCTTTTAAACGGAGCGTGAGTCGTCACAACCATGCTCCGGCGTGTGAGAGACAATGTTTCCCTGCGCTGTTGGTGATCTTCTGTGTTTGTTGAGCCAACTCTCTTCCAAAGGGTAGCACCACTATCAGTTTATGGAAAATCGTACGCGATTTTCCAGGCGCTGATACGCGCATGCCCACCTATTACGATAGGTTTAACTATTCCGAAGACACGGCAGGGTGGGGAATCTTTGAGCTTTACAGAATTGAAAGAAAATTCTGTTTTTTATATACCGGACCACACCTTTCCCGCCGGAAGGGATGGTGGCTTCGGCTGGCTAAATAAACGAAGATTGATTACAGCTGGGGTGCTGTTTGAACAAACTCAGGAAAAGTGAAGCTGAATCTGCTTTTTATTATATCGGTCCGAAGGAAATCCACACTCCTGCCGCAGGAAGAAGGACGGACAAGAGGGGTTTCGTCAATACCAATTACAGCAGGCAGTATCCAGAACGAGTACAACATACATGTTTTTATTCAAGACTGGGTCTGCATGAAGGACTGGTTCCAGATATAGCTTATAAAGACATCTTCATGCGCATGCACGGAGATGAAATTGGAGCAAAATCGAATACAGGATATCTCTCATTCGAGGGTGCAATGGTAGCCGATATCATCTAGATCGGATGCTGATATTTTCCAGAATCTGCTTTCTTTTCTGCCGTTTCCAGAAGTGGCGATCGAAAAATACATCCACGTCGCCCATATTTTCCCCGACACATAAGGTGGAGGCGGGAAGATAGTTAACGGTTTGATATTCCTTGGATTGTTCTCATTCGCTGGCAAGATTGTCACCGGCGTCCCCGTTTCCTCCGGCTGTTCTGTGATCGACATCAAATAGGAATATCTATGGAATCATTACTGTATCCTGTGCTTTTTCTTGTGTTCGGCGCATTTGCCGGCGTCATGGTTGGATTTTTCTTGAGCAAGAAAGTTGCCTCAAGCCAGTTTCAAAACCTCCAGTCCCAGGGAAAACAGATCATTGAAAACGCCATTGTCGAGGCAGAGCAGCGTAAGAAAGAGGCCGTTTTACAGAGCAAAGAGGAGGCCTATAAGCTCAAACAGAGTGTCGAAAAGGAGTTGAAGGCAGACAGGGCCGAACTCAAGGATGAGAAAGCGCAGCTCAACAAAAAGCGGGAACTGCTGAAGAAGGAATGGGATTCCTGCGACCAGAAGCGCAATGAGCAGGATCACTACCAGAATCATCTGAAGAAAAAAGAAAGCGAAATAGCCACTCAGTTGAAGGAGGCGGAACAGCTGGTAGGTAAGCGGCGCTATGAGCTGTCGCGCATAGCAGGCATATCCCAGGAGGATGCCAAGAAGATGCTGATGGAATCCCTGGAGAGCGAGGCGCGTCTTGCCGCTGCCAAGCAGCTCGCCCGCATCGAAAACGAGATGAAGATGGAAGCCGACCGCAAGGGCAAAAACATTCTCGCCCTTGCCATCTCCCGCTACGCCGGTGACTATGTCGCCGACAAGACCGTATCGATGGTGCCGCTGCCCAACGATGAGATGAAGGGGCGTATTATCGGCCGCGAAGGCAGGAATATTCGGGCGATAGAAGCCGCCACCGGCATCGATATTATTATTGACGACACCCCAGAGGCCGTCATACTTTCTGGTTTTAATCCGGTAAGAAGGGAGGTGGCCAGGCTCGCCCTGCAACAGCTTATAAGCGACGGGCGTATTCATCCCGGCCGCATCGAAGAGGTTGTCGAAAAAGTTACCAAAGACCTTGAAATAGCGATGCGGGAAGCAGGGGAACAGGCGACCTTCGATGTCGGCGCCCACGGTGTCCATGTCGATCTTATCAATATTCTCGGCCGGCTGAAATTCCGCACAAGCTACGGTCAGAATGTCCTGCAGCACTCGCTTGAAGTAGCTTTTCTCTGCGGTATTATGGCAGCGGAGCTTGGAATTGATGTAAAAATTGCCAAGCGTGCCGGTTTGCTGCACGATATTGGCAAGGCGGTTGACCACGAGGTCGAGGGGTCGCATGCCATAATTGGCCGTGACCTGGCCAAGAAGTACGGGGAGTCCAATGAAGTAGTCTATGCTATTGGCGCCCATCATGAAGAAATTCCACCACAGAGCGTGCTCGACGTTCTGGTGCAGTCGGCGGACGCTCTTTCCGGTGCCCGGCCCGGTGCCCGCAAGGAAATGCTGCAGAGCTATGTCAAGCGCCTTGAGGATCTCGAAGGTATCGCCAATGCCTGCGACGGTGTCGACAAATCTTATGCCATCCAGGCGGGCAGGGAGTTGCGCATTATCGTCGATTCCGGCAGAGTCAAGGACAGCGAGGCGACACTATTGGGCCAGGATATAGCCAGGAAGATCGAACAGCAACTGACCTATCCCGGCCAGATACGGGTGACGGTCATACGCGAGACCAGAGCAGTGGAATACGCCAAATAGAAACTTTCGGACGTGACGAGATGAGCTCCATAGAAGAACAGATAGCGCTGATTGAACGAGGTGTGGTGGACTGCATTTCCCGGGAGGAACTGCTCAAGAAGCTCCAAAGGTCTGAGGAAACAGGTATTCCGCTGATAATCAAGGCCGGATTTGACCCTACCGCCCCAGACCTCCATCTTGGTCATACGGTTTTGTTGCAGAAACTCAAGCACTTTCAGGATCTCGGTCATGAGGTTCATTTTCTTATTGGTGATTTCACCGGAATGATAGGTGATCCTACCGGCAAGTCGGAAACCAGAAAAGCCCTGACCGTCGAAGATGTTGCCCGCAATGCCGAAACCTACAAGCAGCAGGTCTTTAAGATACTCGATCCGCAGAAAACCAGGGTAGTGTTCAACAGTGCCTGGCTGGGCAAACTGACCTCCATCGATATGATCCGGCTGGCATCGGAGCTCACCGTCGCCCGTATGCTGGAAAGAGAAGATTTCAGAAATCGTTTCGAGGGCAACAAACCCATATCCATCCACGAATTCCTCTATCCCCTCATCCAGGGATACGATTCGGTTGCCATGGAGGCAGATGTCGAACTCGGGGGGACAGATCAGCTCTTCAACGTGCTCATGGGACGCGACCTCCAGCGCTCACGGGGGCAGGAACCGCAGGTAGTGCTGACGATGCCCCTTCTTGAAGGGCTCGACGGTGTCAATAAGATGAGTAAGTCGCTGGGGAATTATATCGGCATCACCGAAGCGGCGGGCGATATTTACGGCAAGGTTCTCTCCATCTCCGATGAGCTGATGTTTCGGTATTACCAGTTGCTTAGCGATCTCAGTGAGACTGAGATCGACACCTTGAAAAAAAGTATGGAAAAGGGGGAGATTCACCCCAAAGAGGTAAAAAAGCAGCTTGCCCGGGAACTCACGGCCAGGTTTCACGGGCGGCAGGAGGCAGTCCGTGCCGAGGAGAGTTTCGAGAAGGTTTTTCAGCAAAAAGGGCTGCCTGATGATATCCCGGAAGTGACAGTAAATGCCGTTCAACCCCTGTGGCTGCCCCAGTTGCTCGTTGATGCCGGCCTGGTTAAATCGACGTCGGAAGGGCGAAGAATGGTCAAGCAGAATGCGGTTTCACTCGACGGTGAAAAGATTGACGATGTCAATGCCAGCATCGATCCTGAGGGTGATGTGCTTCTACGCGTAGGTAAAAGAAGGTTTTGTCGAGTGCTTTTCCAGAAAGTGACTGTGTGAAGGACGCTGATTCCGCTCCGGTGGTCTGCTCTGCCTGAATCTGTGCAAACGGTATTCTGGTTTCCCCGTATGTCTTATGCTTCGCCCTGATTCTCAGCAATTGGGTACCCTGGGTTTCAGGGAAACCAGCAAACGCACAAAGCAGATCGGCGCTTCTTAGTTGTAAGATTTCTCGTTTCGGACCTGTTGACAGTCGACGCAGATGCCTGAGAATTCAATGTGGTGGCCCAGGACTTCGTAATTGCAGGCTCTGCCGGCGTGCTCATTGATGTGATACTGTACGGGGATGTCGATGTCCTCCACTTTGTCGCAGTGTGTGCAACGAATGTGATAGTGGCTTTCGGTGGTGGCATCGAAGCGTTTCTGTGTACCTCCCACTTCCAGTTTCAAAATGATACCGCTCTCCGCCATGAGCTCGAGATTTCTATAGACTGTTCCCAGGCCGATCCTCGGCAATCGTTTTCGTACCATATCGTAGACCTCGTTGGCCGTTGGATGCGAGGTTACCTTACCGAGTTCTTCGAGAATAATCTGTCTCTGTGTCGTCAGTCGCATGTTTGGTAAGTTGTCCATGGAGAATGATCCTGTAGTCTGTCGTTCTCTGGTGTTGTCAGGAAAGATGACTCTTACTTTGTAAAGGTCGTCACCAATTGTAGTCGGCCTTCATGACGACGCTCTGACTATTTCTGAGGTTCATCAGCGGAGGTACTGAGTTACCCTGACACAAAACATGTTTGTAATAAGCTTTATTAATTGGCATACTATATCAAAAAGTGGAAAAAACAACCACTATCTCCATTCCTTTAAAAAAAACGGTGTTATACAGGCTCTGCAGCG
>CAKZOA010000255.1 GCA_937132035.1 uncultured Desulfobulbaceae bacterium
ATAATTCTCATGAAGGTCGAACGCACCAGCATCAACGAGGTCGCCGCCCAGCTTGTCGAACTCGACGAGATATCCGAGGTGTATTCGGTGAGCGGTAAATATGACCTGATAGCCGTTGTCAGAGTGAAAAACAATGAAAACCTTTCGCTGCTGGTGACCGACAAGCTCAGAAATATCGACAACATCCTCTCCACTGAGTCAATGCTCGCCTTTAAGGCCTACTCGCGACATGATCTCGAGTCGATGTTCTCGCTCGGTCTCGACAGCTGAGAAGATGGCGATTGCAGGTGCTCTTTTCTGAAGTCGGCAAAGGCTGGAACATGGCAAAACTGCGAAGAATATATATGGTCGGCTCAGTGGCGACAGGCGTTGTGTTCCTGGATCAGGTGACCAAGCTTATCGCCGTGGAGTATCTGCATGGCAGAGGCATTATCTCTTTTTTCGGCGATACCGTGCGATTGCTTCTGGCGGAGAACCATGGCGGCTTCCTCAGCCTCGGCGCCTCACTGCCGGCCGGCATGCGAAGTGTGATTTTCCTGCTGCTAACCTCGGTTTTTCTCGCCGGTTTCACGTTGTTCACCCTCGTCGATAAAAACCGTACGCCGGCCATACGTGCCTCTTCTGCTCTGATTATCGGCGGCGGAGTAGGCAATCTGCTCGATCGGATGTTTCGCCAGGGTGCAGTTATTGATTTTGTCAATGTCGGCATAGGCGGGCTGCGCACTGGAATATTTAATGTAGCCGACATGGCCGTGCTTTTCGGCTGTATCGTTCTTCTCTACACCCTTTTGCAAAGCAGCCGACGGCAGCACCATGATGACCATTAGCAAATATGCCAGGGGGGGCTGACATGGCCGATCTTTTTGTTTACGGTACCTTGATGTGTGCGGATATACTCAAGACGGTGGCAGGAGAACTTCCCGTCCGTGCCGAGGCCGTACTCCACGGTTACCGGCGATTCGAGGTGCGGGGTGAAAGGTATCCGGCGATCATTGCCACTGAAGGTGCGTCGGTGGAGGGGCTTGTCTGTTTCGATATCGGCCGTAAGAGCTGGCATCGTCTCGATCGATTTGAAGGGGAGATGTATCAGCGCCGGTTGGTGGAGGTAAAACTCAAGGACGGGGACTCCACGAAGAAAGCCTATGCCTATGTCGCCCGAAAAGATTTCGAAGACAGGTTAGGCCCTGAAGAGTGGAGTTTCGAGATGTTCAAAAAAACGGGCAAAGGCGACTTTATCAACGGCTATGGAGGATATGACATCCTTGACTGACGGCCCCGACCGGCAACAGCATCGCCACTCCCATGAACTCCGGCAAGGAAATCGCCAATGCATATAAAAGTAGCATGCACTCTCTTTTCATTCCTGTGGCTGGTACAGGCGGCGGTCGCCGCTGAACTGCAGAAGGAGGATTTCGCCTTCGGTTACCACATCGACGTCGGCGGTGCCGGAGCGGTCTATTCCGTACCCCTATCCTACGAGGTGTATCAGAATTCGGTGTGGGATAATCTTGCTGATATACGTGTATTCAATGGGAAGGGTGAAGTGGTGCCTCATGAGCTGCGCCATGCCGAGACCATTGACCGGCATATTCAGGTACGTGTCAACGTCCCCTTTTTTCCACTGTCATCGGAGAGTATATCACCAGACGATGATGTGTCCATTGAAGTGCAGAGGAGCCTTGACGGTGAAATCGTCGGGATAGCCAGAAAAGGCAGTGTACAGCAGCCCGCCTCGTCCTACCTCCTTGATCTGCGCCAGGCAGGACCGTATCCGTTGAGTCTGCACCTGGAGTGGCGTGCCGACGGCACCGGCGTTCTGAGCCCGGTAACCATGTCGTCTTCTGACAACCTTCTGGACTGGCGCCGTATCGGCAGAGGCACGCTTGCGGACTTACTGTTCATGGGCAACAGGATCCGTCATAGAAATATTGTTTTATATGATAATCCGGGAAAATATCTCCGGATTACCCTGGAAAAGGGCGGGGAGGCAGTCCGACTGACCGGCGTCCAGGCCGTAAGCGATGGGCCTGATTTAAAAAGACGCAGAAGCTGGGTGGATCTGCCTTTGAGGCAGGCCAGCGAACAGGGGGAGATGTATTTGCGGGCGGATCTCGCCGGCACCCTGCCGGTGGATGGGTTGCAGCTGCGATTCCGGCAACCCAACTCGCTGCTGCAGGTACGGATCGAAACGCGGGTGCCGGGAGAGCCGTGGCGATATCAGGACAGCGCTCTTTTTTACCAACTGCAGGAAGACGACATAACGCTTACCAACGAGCCGCTGGAAATCGGCAGAAAAAATATACGCTTTTTCAGGATGGAGGTGCTAAGAGACGGCACCGGCGGACAAACAAAGCCTCCGACGCTTAAGGTTGGATATCTGTCCCATGATCTTCTTTTTATCGCCCGCGGTTCCGGGCCATTCGTGCTGGCCTACGGCAATGGCAGACTCAAAGGGGGAGGGCCTGGCGAAAACAGATCCGATCTGCATGGTCTGGCCGGGGAACAGAACAGATCCATCGTCCGGCGGGCGGTGCTCACTGATAAAATTGTGCTGGGCGGAACCGAAAGGCTTGAAAAAAAAGAAGAAACCCCCTGGGAAAAGATTGTGCTCGTGGTTGTGCTGCTCTCTGGAGCGGCTGTTCTGGCGGCCATGTTCTGGTCGCTGGTTAAGAAAAAGCAAGACCGCTAGAGGAATCGTCGTCAAGAAAGCGACGAAGGTTTGCAGACCATCTCAACCGATGAGATATTCGGGTCAAGGAGGCGGACGTACATGTCTGAGCAGGGGTGGATGATGGCGGCCTTCAATGAAGCCCTTGCCGCCGGGCAAAGAGGTGAATGCCCGGTGGGGGCGGTGCTGGTTAAAGGTGCGAAAATTATTGCCCGTGCCGGCAATGAGGAGCTGGCCCGCAGCGATGCCACAGCTCACGCGGAAATATTGTGTCTGCGCCGCGGTGGTAAAGCCCTGGGCAGCCACGTTCTCAAAGGATGCACCATGTACACAACCCTCTGGCCCTGCCCCATGTGCCAGGGAGCAATGCTGCAGGCCCGGGTCGAACGCGTCGTCGCCGGCGCCACCTCCTTTCGCTGGATTCGCCAGGTGCGCTTCAACACCAGCAATCTGCAGATTACCGGTCCCGTGATGCAGCGGCAGTGCCGGCTACTGTTTGTCGAGTGGGCCAAGGCTAACGGTCGCCTGGAAATCCTCTCAATGGAGGAGCGGGATTAAGGGACCATCCGCGATGCCGCCGTGCCAAACCCCCCGGCAGAGTATCTATATCAGAGAAGTCTTTTGCATTTCTGATGCTGGTTCCCCATATGTTTCAGCCAATCTCACAGGGGGGTTCTGGAGATACGCACCTCCAGTGCATGAAGAGGAAGCTGCGTATCATACGTAGTCAGATTTTTCGCTCCTCCCTACTCTTCAGCAGTTCATTTTGAGAAAGGATGGCCCTTTTCCCGGGACGTGGGCGGTCGTCTGCGTTTCAGGGGAAAAATCAGATATTGATATTACAGACAACCGCCGCCCGAGCCGCTGCAGGCACCGGTGGCGCAGGGACTTTTGCGGCCCTTGAGAACGGTGGTCGGACGGTTTTCGTAGACGGTGCGGAGGCCTTCATCGATCAAACCTGATGCCTCGATCACCGATATTCCAAAGCTGTCAAGCACCTCTCGGGGGCTTTCGCCGGCACCGCTGCAGAGAATGGCCCTGCAGTCGCCCAGTAATCTGGCCAGCCTGTGCCATCTCTTCAGGCCGCCTCCCTGGTTTGGGGCGCTGCGGTTCTCCACCAGTCGGAAGCCCTTCTGGTCCTGCTCCCAGATGTACCATTTGGTGGCTTCGCCTAAGTGGAGATTGATCAGAACACCCTCTCTGCTGGCGACGGCCACATAGGAACGCTGGGCAGGAGGCGTATCAGGGGTGGCGGCGCAGGCACTCAGGCAGCTTCTGAATTCGCGGGTCCTGTCGTCATCGAGCAGGCCGACGGCGTCGGCCCGGCAGCGGGTACAGTGACGCATCTGCGGCAGATAACGCTCGGCCTTTTTCCTGATGTCTTCCATGGCAACCTTGTCCGGCTGATCGATGCCGGCGAAAGGGGTGTTGACATTGGGGAACATGGCCATGCAGTTGAACAGATCCACGCCCAGTTGCTGCATTTTCTCTGCTACCTCTTCGATATGGTGGTCGTTGATACCGGGGATGACAATGCAGTTGACCTTGACCGTGAGCCCGCAGGTCTTGAGTTTGGCGATGGCGGCGAGCTGGCGATCAAGGATCAGCCGGGCTGCCTGAAGTCCGCGGTAGACGATTTTGCCGTCGGCGACCCAAGAGTAGATTTTCTTGCCGATCTCCGGATCGACGGCGCAGACGGTGATGGTGACATGCGAGACGTTGAGACCTGCAAGCTCGTCTATGTAGGGTAAAATGCCCATGCCATTGGAGGAGAGACAGAGCAGAATGTGCGGATGCTTCTGGTGGATATGCCGCAAGGTCGCCATGGTTTCCTCACCGTTGGCAAAGGGGTCGCCAGGGCCGGCAATGCCGGCAACGGTGATGCGCGGTTCCATTTCCAGCACCCTGTCCATATACACTCCGGCCTGTTCAGGAGTCAGCACGGTGCTGGTAACTCCCGGCCTTGATTCATTAACGCAGTCGTATTTGCGATCGCAGAAGTTGCATTTGATATTGCACTTCGGCGCCACCGGCAGGTGGACCCGACCGTACTTGCCTTTGGCTTCGGCGTTGAAGCAGGGATGCTGCTTATGGTCTGTGCTCTGTCGTGTTTCCATGATTTTCATCCTCTTGCAGAAAAAGAGTGTATCACATATAGCTGTAGCCGACGGGGGAGGTGTCCTGCTTGTGGGCTATGACACTGTTGGCTATGGTGTCGAAAAGCTGCTGGGCGCCCTGGTATCCAAGGTGCAGCAGACGCTGGCCGCCGACGCGATCGTGGATGGGAAAGCCGACCCGGATAAGAGGGATATTGTGCTGTCGGGCAAAGCTATATCCTTTGGAGTGACCGACCAGCAGGTCGACTTCGAGTGATTGCACCATCTCCTCAATGTCATAGAAATCGACGTTTTCCATGACGATGGGGGCTTCTTCGGTCATGCCGGCAACGACACTGGTTACCGCCTGTTTGAATGCGCCGCTTTTGCCGCCGGAGGCGCAGAGAACGGGCTGGATGCCTATTTCCGCAAGGAAAGAGGCCAGGCCAACGACTATGTCCTCCTCGCCGTAGATCACCGCCCGCTTGCCGAAAATATACTTATGACCGTCAACCATGGCATCGACCAGCCGTCCCCGCGCGGCCGTGTGCCGGGCGGGTAGGTCCAGGCCCGTGACCGTTTTCACCGTTTGAAAAAATGTGTCGGTGAGGCGGATGCCGATGGGCAGATCTGTTTGCAGCAGAGGTGTTTTGTGACGCTGCTGCAAAAATGTTCCGGCGGTGTCCCGAGGCAGGGTGGAGCCCAGTTCTATGGTTGCCCTGGCTCCGCTCATGCTGCGGATGGCGGAGATGGGTGTGCCACCTTTGGGGATCAGCGGGTAGTCGTCCA
>CAKZOA010000256.1 GCA_937132035.1 uncultured Desulfobulbaceae bacterium
AGATGACAAACCCAAAAAGATTAAAATAAAAAAGCCACCCAAAGATTAGAACGGTTTGTGTTTGTACCTAATTTTGTACCTTGCTGCCGTTGTATCGTTTTTAAGTTATTGTAAATAAATGTATTAATATTTTCTTAGCAGGACTCAAAATCCAGCGGGGTTCGCCCCGTGTCGGTTCGATTCCGACCTCCGGCACCATAGATATTTCAACGGGTTAGGCTATTTTGGCTTAACCCGTTTTTTCGTTTCAGGCGGTTATGTATCACTACCATTGGGTAGATAGGTTGCTGAATAATGACGGCTGGAAGAAAGAAATCTGCAAAAAATCAGGTTAGGCTCACAAACCGATGTCTTATCACCTGCTTTGGAAGGGGGAAAGATTCAAGGCATAACGGGTGCTCTTTAGCTGACCAGTTTTTATGAAGATTCCTTTTCTAACCAGATCTTGCAGGTCTCTGGTTGCTGTTGCTGAGGGAGATTTTGTTATTGCACGGTAATTCTGGGCACTAAATCCCCCTTGGAAGCCTTTCGGGCCTTCTTGCAATATCCGGTGCACAACTTTTGCTTGACGAGGGTTGAGGTTTTCTTTGTGGGTGTCGAAGAACTTTGCTTTGGTTACGATGAAATCAATCTGCTTTGTGGTCATTTTTTGGGCATTGATGATGGTTTTACCAAAATAAATGAGCCAGTTTGTCACATCATTCACTGTGCTCTGGGCTGCCAGTTCTTCGTAATATTCTCTTTTCCTATCGTCAATGGTTGAAGAAAGCGCAATGAGTGTCGGTTGACCCATATTTTGAGACAATGATTTTTCAACGAGTGCACGCCCGATCCGACCGTTTCCGTCTTCGAAAGGATGGATTGAAACAAAATAGATATGAGCAATTCCCGCCCTTGCCAGTGGGGGCAATGGTAATTTCCCACCTGGGGCCGATGTATTGAACCAGCTTATGAATTTCTTCATTTCCCCTGGAACATCGGCAGATGGAGGAGCTTCAAAATGGATTTTTGGTTTATCGTACCGACCCGACACAATATGCATTGCCTCCTTGTGAGTTCGGTATTTGCCTATTTCTAAGTTTCTCCTCCCGGACATTAGCATTTCGTGCCAACTGCAGAGTGTTTTTTCTGTCAACAGTGAGTCATAATTGGTGAAAATATCTTTCATCATTTCAGCGATTCCGGCTTCTGCGGGTTTTGCGCTGCGATGATTAACCTTTCCTAGACCGAATTCTCTTCGTATGGAAGATTGCAGACTTGCCCGGTCGAGGTATTCCCCTTCAATTTCAGAGGTCTTTATGGCTTCATTACTAACAAGCTCAACGATGAGGTCGTTTTCATCTTCACGTGAAAGATGCCTGGCAACACCAAAGGAAAAACCGGATTGCTGCAAAAATTCTCTTTCCAGTTTTTCGATTTCGCTGGTATCGTAGATAAATTTGCCCCAGTCATCCCTTTGCCAATTCCATTTTTCTCGTGCCATGATCTATAAAGCCTCCTTTTATAGATCACAATACATGATTTTCTGATCTATAAAAACATGTTTTTTAGATCAGCAGTTATCTCTCGTATCCCGCTCGGACGGCATCTTCCATGTTAGCCAGCTCGCCATCAGTCAGTAGCCCGAAATGTGATTCTCTTTTTCTTGCCGAAAGGCGACCGTTGTTTTGCAGGCAGAGCTTGATAAAAAGATCGATCAGGCGGTCCGGCATGTCTACGATCCCTTGAATGGCTTGCTTGGTCTTGTCTAAGACGCTACATGTGGTAGTCGCTTGCGTTAAATGGATAGCCCCTTTTTAAAAATATCTTTTCGGTTCGATTCCAACCTCCGCATTGTAGATATTTCAGTGGGTTAGGTCATTTTTGTTTTTGCTTATCCCGTTTTTTCGTTTCAGGTGGTGACGTTTTACTCCTATCGAGCAATGAGCCACAGCGATGTGAAGCCGATATCATCTTCAAGCCCTCTTGTCGGTCTGCTTGAGCTGTTTTCACCAGAAAATCCCGGTAGTGCAGGTGTAAGGAGGATCTTGACAGGTAGCTTTTCGCCCGTAACATTTTATGAAAAGAGAATCCTTTTATGAACTCAACACTGCAAAATGACGTACTGAATTCGGACCGGTTTGTCATTACCGTCGAACTCGTGCCCGGTTCGACCTACATGGGTGCAAAGGTGGACACCGTCCTGAAGATCGCCGCCGACGCCCTGGCAGACGGACGCGTTTCAGCCGTCACCATTACCGATAACCCCGGCGGCAATCCATCTTTGAGCCCCGATGTCATCGGCCGGGAAATTCTCGACCTCGGCATGGATGTAGCCGTCCATTTCACCAGCAGGGACATGAACCGGGGAGGCATAGAGAGCCGAGCCCTGCAGTTGGCTCGCCTGGGGATGAAGAATATTCTGGCTCTGACGGGTGATTATTCAGGGCAAGGCTTCGGCGGTAAGAGTTCGCCGGTCTTCGATATCGACTCGACCATTCTCCTCTGCTTTCTCAAGACGGTAGGCGGGCAGCAATTGCCAGGAAACATGGCGCCAGCCGTTTTTTTCACCGGATGCGCCGTCTCACCCTTCAAGGCCACGGAAGCAGAAACCTATCTCCAGTACTACAAGCTCTGCAAAAAGGCGGCAGCAGGTGCCGGCTTTATCATCACCCAGGTCGGCTTCGATGCCCGCAAATTCCAGGAACTGCTGCTCATGCAAAATGATCTCGGCATCAAATTGCCGACGCTGGGATCAATCTTCTACCTTACTCCTCGGGCCGCCAAGGCCATGTATTCCGGCAAGGTGCCGGGAGTGGTTATAACACACGAACTCTATGAGAAGGTTGTGGATGAGTGGCAAAGCAAACCCAGGGGCCACGAAGCATCGGTGAACCGCTGTGCCAAGCTGGCATCCGTTTTGCGCGGACTGGGCTACCGCGGCATCCATATCGGTGGTGTCCATCGGGATTTTGCCACCGCTCAGGAGATTCTTGACCGGATGGAACAAATCCAGGACAACTGGCGGGATTTTCTTCCGGAATTCGACTATCCCCAGAAAAACGGCTTTTATGTATATCGACGGGAAACAGCGGAAGTTGTATCTTCCGCCCCACATCTCAATGAATTGAGCGAGCAGGCCGCTCTCAAAGAACATCTCCACTACGCCTTTTTGAAGAAAACGCATGACCTCTTCTTTTCCAGCGACAGTCGTTTTTCTTCCTCGCTGAAAAAACTGAGCAGAACTCTCGATACGCCCTCGCGGGAGAGTATACTGTTAAAATGTTTGGAAGATCCGGGCAAGAAGCTACTTCTTGGTTGCCTTCGCTGCGGCGACTGCGGCATTCAGCACCTGGGCTATCTCTGTCCTGAATCCCAGTGTCCGAAGCATATCAGAAATGGCCAGTGCGGTGGCAGTTTGCAAGGTATGTGCGAGGTCCATCCCGACCGGCAGTGCGTGTGGGTGAGGGCCTACAAACGGCTGGCCCGACAAGGAAGAAGCAGCGAACTGGCCCGGGAATTTGTCCCGCCCCGGATGTGGGAGCTCAATGACAGCTCGTCCTGGCTTAATTTCCAGCTGGACAGGGATCACCAAAGCGTTTCCTGCTCCATCGCCAACTACTGCGGTTCCCAAAACCGCTGTGTCCGGCAGGATGAATTAACCGCGAAAACCGCCAGCATAACACTTCTGAATACACGGCGACCTTGAATGAGGAGAAATACGGTAAAACCCCTCTCCCAAAGCTCACCCCTGTGTTTTGCCACGCCTCGACCTTGAGCGAAAATCCCTATTATTCAAGGTATCCTGAAGAAGGGTTACGGTGCTTTGCCGGCGACAATCAAGAGACCTTCGACCGTATTTCCTGACTGCTTGCGTATGTCCGCTTTGGCTTTTTCCAGAACCTGTAAGCCATGCCTGCTCAGGCAATCCTTTATATAGTTCTCTGAGTGTGAATATCGGCCGCCGGAGTGGAGCCGGTAATCCATGTCGCTGTCTTCCAGTCGTTCCACAGAGAAAGCGGTGATTCCTCCCTGCAGTAGATTTGCCGATATTGAACCGATAATCCGCTCGAGATTACCGATGTAGACAAAAACGTCCGAGCAACAGATGAGGTCAAATGATCGGGGAAAACTCCATTTCTGAAACATGTCGAAAACCTCGAGCGTGTCATAGATTTTCTTCTCCGCCGCCTTTTCAAGCATCTTTGGAGATATGTCGACTCCGGTCATTTTGTGAGCAAAGGGACGGTACAATTGAGCACCCAAGCCGGTGCCGCAGCCAAGATCGAGAATATTGAGTTCTTTGCCGAGATGCGGATATACCAGGTTAAACAGGAGTTCCGGGGTCTTGTATTCCAGGTCCTGGACCAGAACTTTTTCGAATGTGCCGGCACATTGATCGAAGATTCTGCGCACGTGTTCCACTGGAGCAGCTTCGGGTATCGACGATACCGCACCGAGGCTCTGCAGCATGAACAGTGCCGCTTCATCGTCTGGTTTGATCTCAAGCACTTTTTTGAACTGCTCCTCGGCTTCGCCAGAACGTTTGAGCTTTTGCAGAGTACTTCCGAGATTGAAGTGGGCTGATGCGTAGTCCGGAGAAATTTCTATGGCTCTTCTGTACGATTGTAAAGAGTCTTCGAATAAAGCCAGCTCATCCTGTGCCACACCAAGGTTGTTCCATGCCTCAGCCATGTGAGGTGCGAACCTCGCTGCTTTTTGAAAACAGGATATGGCCGTATCCCGTTCTCCTGTTTCCCTGTAGGCGATGCCTGCATTATTCCATGCTTCACCAAACTCGGGTTGCTCATCCAGGATTCTCCTGTAGATAGGCAACGCACCTCGATGGTCGTTATCTCGCTGCATAAGCCTGGCCAGGTTATAACATGCCGATAGATTGGGCGGCTTAAGGTTTGCCGCCTTTTCAAAGCACTTCCTCGCCTTATCGGTTTGAGACTGGTCCAGGTATACCGTACCAAGGGCATTCAGTACCTGTCCCCAGTCGGGCTTTTTCTTTAACACTTTCCGGTAGCCTCTTTCGGCCTCCGCAAGTCTGCCTTCACGCTGCGCTAAAGACGCTTTCATGAGAATGGAGCGGTAATCGTCTTTGTTCTTTTTCGACTTGAAAGAACTCGTTTTGGGATGATGGCGACTCATATTCGTCTTCGTCTTTTGTGGTTGCCGGCCAAATGTACCTTTTTGACTTTTCTGAAAACAGTACGTGTTGATCAGACAGTGCGATTCTCGCCCGGGCGTGGTCCTTTGCCATCCACGTACCGATGTCCATACTATATATCAACAATCATAGCCAGGAGCAACACCGCCTGGAAGTGGTGCCTGATGGAAGTTACCAGAGCTCTGCTCGGCAAAGCATCTCTCCAGTGGATAATTTTTGGATTCTGATTACGATATCTTGAGGGACACATCGTCCGTTTCCAGGGCGGAGGTGTCGCCGATATCGCCAAGAAGCTCTCCAGTGGCTGGTGAGGTCGGCACGCCTGTGCCCAGCATTCTCGAAACCGGAAAACCTGGAGGAAAAGAAGACGAGGATTATGAAACAGACAGATGCGAAGGCAGAACAGGAAAGCAAGGCAACCCTGTACCATTCCACCCCCATTGACAAGGTCGCTGAAAACATCGACAGTCCCGCCGGAGGATTGTCGAGAGAACAGATTCGGCAGCGCTTGCAGCAGTACGGTGCCAATGTTATCGAGCGGGGCCGGCAAACATCTCCTCTCGAGATGCTCTGGCGACAGCTTAAGGATCCCTTGCTCATGGTGCTTATCGGCGCTGGCGTCGTGGCCATCGCCCTGGGCAAGCTCACAGACGGCGGCGTTGTCCTGGCCGTTGTCGTCATCAACACCATTATCGGTTTTATCCAGGAGTACCGCGCCGGCAAGGCCATTGAATCACTAGCCCAACTTGTCCCCCAGCGTGCAGAGGTGCAACGCGACGGTGCATGGACCACCGCCGATGCCGCCGACCTTGTTCCCGGCGATCGCGTGCGGGTAAATGCCGGCGACAAGATACCCGCGGACCTGCGTCTAACTCGGGTCAAAAGTCTGGCCGTGGACGAGGCCATGCTCACCGGTGAGTCAGTTCCGACCAATAAGCAAACGGAGCCGGTGGCAGAGGATGCCCAGGTGGGCGATCAAACCTCCCTCGCCTTCAAGGGGACCCTGGCCACCTACGGCATGGCCGAAGGCATCGTCGTCAGGACCGGGAGCAGCACTGAGCTGGGGCGCATCTCCGAGATGCTGCGAGGGACCACAGAGCTTGAAACACCGCTCACCAAAGCCCTGGGTAAGCTCGGCAAGCAGATCACCGTCGCCATCCTCGTACTGGCTGTGGTGATCATGAGCATCGGTATATGGCGCGATCTGAGCAACGGTGTGGCCTTTGTCGAGGCCTTCAGAAATACCATCATGTTTGCCATTGC
>CAKZOA010000257.1 GCA_937132035.1 uncultured Desulfobulbaceae bacterium
CCTGACAACAAAACAGTAAACTGAGACCAGAGACTATCCATGATAGTTTTAACAAAAGAATGTCTGCCTAAGTTGAGATTTAAAAACGAATTATGTGAGGTCAAGTGTGGAATTCACGTACCAAGGTTTTTGCTATGGCGGAATAGTTTTTTTGACAAGATTACACAGGAATTACACAGAAACCGAAAAGAGGCTACAAACAGAAATCTGCAACCCCTCGTTATTACTGGTGCCCCCGGCATGAATCGAACATGCGACACCAGGATTAGGAATCCTGTGCTCTATCCCCTGAGCTACGGGGGCGGTATGGTATGCGTACTGCTCACCTAACGAATGGGGTTGTGATAGTCCCCTGGCCGTTTCGGCGATACTGGATTTATAGTCAAAAATTTGTATTTGTCCAGATGTTTTTTGTTCACCTGGCAGCTAATCCGAGGTGGCGCCTCTCTCAACTGACAGCACAGGCGGGAAGCCTGTGCTCCTATTCCAGCTGTTCGTCTATCTGGTCCTTCATCCGCTGGTTTCGATCCGCCGAGAGGGCATCGGCGGTCTTGGCCTTTTCGATGGGGACGATTATCATCTCGCGGGCTTCCTCGGCTATCTGCTGCTGTTTCTCCTGCAATCGACTCTTTTCACCGGTATCTTCCTCGGAGTCTGAGCAGGCGGCTAATGTCAGTGCCAGTGACAGCAGGAGCAGTACAATACATTTTTTACGGAAATGGCTGTTCATATGGTTTCCTTTGTCTGAGTATGTCTCATGGTCTTTTGGTATCCCGGCCCAGAGCCCTCGCTATGCGTTTGAAGGGGAAGAGCATTGACACCTGCTGTTGATAGCGACGATACTTCCGGCCGAATTGAACCAGCAGTTTCCTCTCCTCCAGCAACGCACCGATAATCAGGTAGCCAGAGAAAATACCGCTGGTGATAATCGCCGCCAAGGTATATTCGAGACGATAACTCCAGAGTAGAAGAATGCCGGCCAGGTACCAGGGATGCCGGACCACGCCCAGCGCGCCAGCAGTGTCAAGCTCGTCGTTGGTCGACAGTGCTGTGGAACTGGTGCCGTCTTTTATCTGCCGGATACCCAAAAAGGTCGGCAGGTCGTAAGATTTGGCACCACCGGCAAGGAGGATAAGGGCCACGACCAGGAGTATGGCCTGGAGTAGATGCCAGCCGCCCTGCCAGGTGAAGCCGACAATCGACTCGATGGAACGGAAATAGAAATATACCGGCAGCAGTGTCGCCAGGGCGAAAACATTGTAGGTCAGCCGGTAGTATCTATCCAATCTGCCAAGTTTTTGTTCCATAAAGCCGCGGACGCTAGGGGCGATGAGACCGCTGTGCAGGCTGCACCAGAAAATCCACAAAGAGGCGAGAAGCAGATATTCCATGGTCTCAGCCCCGGCTGGTAAGGGTGCGCTCGCCTGCCGGTGTGGCAAATACGGCCTCAAGCCAGGGGCTGCTGGGCGCCGGCGCTTCAATTACCTCTACCATCTCCAGGGCGTCGAGGGCTTCGAGTTGCCGTGCAGTCCAGTCGACAAAGGGCGTATGCAGCCTCAGCACACACAGGTCCAGGCCGATTTCGGCCATGGCTGCGGCCGGATGGGGTTCGGTCTGCCAGCTGATGACATAGGGCAGGATGCCGCCGGCCAGAAGACGGCCATCGTCGGGTACGCCGAAATACCAGCGCAGCTCTCCCCTGCTCAACGGCTGGGCATAACCGAAGGCAATCTCCGGGGCATCAATGGCTGCGGTGATATCATCACAGGCTACCACCCAGGTAAGCAGCCGCGGGCTCTGCTCGAGTCCGGCCCTGACATATGGGTCATCGAGACCGAACCAGCGCGGCTGCGTCGGCTGCTGAGCTTCGGGATCGATGGCTATAATCTCGATAAAGCTCTTGTCGCCAAGCCTGCCCACCAGATTGTGCGTTCCCATCCGCGGATGTTTACCACCGGCAGAAAACGTGACACCCAGGGCGCTGGTGACATAGTCCGATCCCTGCCGCAGGTCTGCGGCGCCGATGACGAGGTGGTCGAAAGAGGTTATCATGGCCGATCATCCCCTCGGCTCGGGGCTCTTTGATTATCCCATATGGCACCTAAGCCAGGGTCTGCAGCGAGGGCGGCCGACGATGAAGATTTCCAGAGCATCGCCTTCAACCGAAGATATCCCTGCGGACATGCTCGAGGGCGGGAAAGGTTGTACGTATCTGCTGTAGTCTTTTCATATCGACATCAGCCATGACGGTAGTGACGCCGTCGCCGGCCTGGGCGACAACCACCCCCCAGGGATCGACGACCATACTCCTGCCGTAGCTCTCGTGGGTGGGCGGAGCACTGCCGTACTGGCCGGCAGCAGCCATATAGCAGAGATTTTCCACGGCCCGGGTCCGCAGCAGCAGCTCCCAGTGATCCTTGCCGGTCATCATGGTAAAGGCCGCCGGCAGCAAAATCACCTGGGCGCCCCGACCCGCCAGTTGGCGAAACAGTTCGGGAAAACGAAGATCATAGCAGGTTGCCAGACCGAAGGTGATGTCGCCGATGGTGAAGGTGACGATATCGCTGCCGGAAGTAATGCTCTCTGATTCTAAATATTTGCGGCCGCCCGGAATCTCGACGTCGAACAGGTGGATCTTGCGGTAGCTGGCAACGATCTTGCCTGCGGGATCCAAGACCACGGCGGTATTGTGGATATCGCTGCCCGCTCTTTCCAGCAGCGATCCGCAGTGGATATGAATGGCGTGGTCGACGGCCAACTGCCGCAGATGGGAAAGGCTGGGGGATGTAGCCAGTTCCTCGGCATTTTGGGGCTTATCCTTTTCCGCGCCGAGGAAGTTGAAATGCTCGGGCAGCAGCACCAGCTCCGCTCCCTGTTCTGCCAGTCTGCCGATAAGGTGTTCGGCACTGGCGAGGTTTTTAACCTTATCATTCTGCGTGTTCATCTGCACCAATCCGATCTTCATATACCCTATACTCCCCCGTACATGGTTATCGATCCCTCTGCCTCTCCACACCACTCCCTCCTACTGTAGGGACATGTCCGGCAAGATCAAGAAGATTCCGCTTGCGGCAGCGGCTATCGTCCTTTTTGCAGCCGCACCGCCAGAAATTCCGGCAGCCCGGCCTCTCGGATTTTGGCAACTGTTCGCTCGACATCATAATCGAACCTCTGAAAAACCAGGGTCCTGGCGGTATCGTCAAAGAGGCAGTAGCTGCCGGCGCAGGTGCCGTCGCGCGGCTGGCCTATGCTGCCGCAGTTGACGATATGGCGCGCTTCGCCGCCCAAGACATAGCTTTTGCCGGCTCGTATTTTCTCCGGGACTATCCTGGCCTGTTTGCGGCGGGAAAAGAGTCGCGGCCAGTGGGTGTGACCAACAAAGCTGATATGATACCGGGTGGCGCTGAAGGTCCTGAAGGCCTCGGACGTGGAGTTGAGATACTTCCAGGCCTCGGGGCTCTCCGGCGAAGAGTGGGCATAGCAGATATCTTCTTCCACGCAGCGCAATCTCAAAGAAGAGAGGCACGCTATGGTCTCCGGGGTGAGCCGCTCCATGGTCCAGAACATAGCCTCGCGGGCATAGGTGTTCATGGTATAAACCGATGTTTTGAGTATGGCCGTTGAGTCGTGGTTGCCCATAACCATGGCGATGCCCGGCAACTGCCTGATCCTTTTCACGCATTCGTTGGGGTTTGGCCCGTAGCCGACACAATCGCCTAAAAAGACGTATCTGTCGACACCCTGGCTGGCGCTTTTCTCAATAAAGGTCTGCAAGGCCTCGAGATTGGCGTGCACGTCGGCAAAGACCGCTATCTTCATAGCCTGTCCGTCCTCCGGCAGAAGTTGACATGCACTTCCATACGGTTTCCATCGACACAGGGCATAATGACCTGTCCTCCTTGGTGCCACCGCACATCTTTTTCTTCATCACCGCTGCCACGCCACCGGTAAAATGGTGTTTTCTGCGGCAGATGCATCCTTTATTCACTATTGCATCATAAATTGTCACAGAAGGCAACTGCCTGACTCTGCTTCCGCGCCTTTTCTCCACGGCGAGGAGGCCAAACTCGACGCATCACCGGATAGTGCCTATTGTATATATTCTGAAGAGCGGGTAATGCTCTTTATCAACAAGCAGATCCTGATGGATCAGGAGGTAGTAACCATGGTTACCCAAAAAGAACTCTGTAAGAAAATTGAGTCGATACATCCCGAAATGGGCGTGTGCGGTGTAGATTTCGATGTCGAGTTCGACCAGAAGGTCAAAGCCTGGGCTGTTGATTTTCACCAGGGCCGGCAGCATCTGCGAACGTTTGTCGAAATCGATGAAGCCGACAGCTGTCTCGAAGAGGACAGGTGCCTCTCTTTGGCCCTGCAGATAGGTCAGCTGAGACGCAATTTTATCAAATATACTCATGAACACGCCTTGGAAAGCGATCATTAGATAAAAGGCGATATCACCGTGTTACTTGTGTCGCAGCAGACAGACACTATTACCACCTTCACGACCACCTCTTCGAAGCGTTTTTAGAGGACTGCTCTCTGCTTCTCCCCGGACTCACGGGGGCGAAGAGTACGCTTTCCCCTTCAGTTTACCTGGCGGCACCGCAAGGTAAGAGAAGCTGTTTCTGCCATCCTCACCGCAGCCCCTGAAGCGGCTTAAAAGAGAAGTTCATTGACTTTTCGCCGCCGGTGGTCTACATTTTTTCAGTATTTGCAGGGGTGGCGATTCGCCTGAGATGATACCCATTGAACCTGATCTGGCTGACACCAGCGTAGGGAAATGCAACGAGATGCTCTCCATTTATGTTCTCTCACTCATCTTTTTTCCCCTGTTCCATCTGAACTCCTGTAACGGGAAAAGAGGTGCTCCATGTCAGTCTTCTCTGAAAAAGCAGGCAATAACCTTGAGGCGGTGCGCAGCACCAAACCACTGATCCACAACATCACCAATTTCGTGGTGATGAACTTTACCGCCAACGCCCTGCTGGCCGCGGGTGCATCCCCGGTGATGGCCCATGCCATCAACGAAGTCGAGGATATGGCCTCTTTCGCCGCGGCGCTGGTGCTCAACATCGGTACTCTCAGCAACGAATGGGTCGAATCGATGATACGCGCCGGCAAGACCGCCACCGGCCTCAACACCCCCATCATTCTCGACCCGGTGGGCGCTGGTGCTACGCCTCTGCGCACGCAATCAGCCAAACGCATCATAGAAGAGACCGGGGTGAGCATCATCAGGGGCAATGCCTCGGAAATACTTTCCCTGGGACACCAGGAATCACTCACCAAGGGCGTCGATGCCATGCATACCGTCGAAGAAGCTGCAGCGACGGCCAAAAAACTGGCAGCGGAACTCGGTGTGACACTGGCCATTACCGGCAAAACCGACCTGGTAACAGACGGCGAGCTGGTATTCTCCATTGAAGGGGGAGACACGCTCATGCCCACTGTAACGGGCACTGGCTGCGCCGCCAGCGCCCTCGTCGGCGCCTTTGCCGCCGTTGACGAAGATATGCTTTCAGCCGCGGCCACCGCCCTGGCCTTTTTCGGCCTGGCTGGCGAAAAGGCGGCGCGCTCTGCCAAGGGGCCGGGCAGCTTTATGGTCGCCCTGATCGATGCTCTCTATACCATAACCCCACACGAGCTCCGCGCCGGTGCCAGAATTGTCGAAGCCTAAACGAAAAAAACCGGCTGACTACAGTCTCTATCTGGTAACCGACCGCGACCTCTCCCTGGGCAGATCTCAGGTAGAAGTAGTCGCTGCCGCCATCAAGGGCGGGGTCAGCTGCGTACAGCTGCGCGAAAAAACCCTCGACAGCAGGGATTTTGTCGACGAGGCGAGAAAGCTCAAGCAGCTGCTCGATGACCATGCGCTGCCGCTGATCATCAATGACCGCGTCGATGTCGTCCTGGCGTCAGGGGCCGATGGCGTCCACCTGGGCCAGAAAGACATGCTTGTCGCGGATGCACGAAGGCTTTTGGGTGACAGCGCCATCATAGGTGTTTCCGCCGAGTCGATGGAAGACGCCGTTCGCGCCGAAGAAGAAGGGGCCGACTACATCGGCATAAGCCCCGTCTACGCCACCGCCACCAAAACAGACACCGCCACCCCCCTTGGGCTGAGCGGTATCGCTACAATCAGAAAACGGGTGCGGCTGCCGCTGGTCGGTATTGGCGGTATACATGCCGCTAATATCGCCGACGTCCTCGCTGCCGGTGCAGACGGTATTGCCGTTATTTCGGCCATCGTCGCCGCACCGTCCCCCGAGGATGCTGCCCGGCTCCTGCGCCGGCGTATGGGCAGCCCACTGCAGAACAGGCAACAATGAACAGGCCGCCGGCGATACATTTTGAAAACCTCTGTGTCGATTTCGAGGGCACGAAGCTGTTCGATCATCTCAGCTTTGCGGTTTCCGCCGGCAAATGCACGTGCATCCTCGGCCCCAGCGGCTGCGGTAAGTCGACCCTGCTGAGACTCCTCTCCGGCAATCCCGATATTCCCTTCACCGGCAGCATCAGTTTTTCTCCCCAGCATTATAGAATCGGCTGGATGAGCCAGAGCGATCTTCTTCTTCCCTGGATGTGCCTGCACGACAACGTCATGCTCGGTGCCAGGCTTCGGGGCGAAGTCGATGAGAAGCGGCGCCGGAAGGCTACGCTCCTGCTCGAACGCGCCGGGCTGTCTGCCTACGAAAAGGCACTGCCGGCAACTCTTTCCGGCGGCATGCGCCAGCGCGGTGCTCTGCTGCGGACGCTGATGGAGGAGTGTGAACTGCTGTTGATGGATGAACCTTTTTCGGCGCTCGACGCCCTTACCCGCTTAAAGCTCCAGGATCTGGCAACGGAAATGACCCACGGCAGGACGGTGCTGCTGGTGACCCACGATCCCATGGAAGCCCTGCGCATGGGCGACGAGATCCTGGTCTTTACAGGGGTACCGGCGCAGATCAAGCGCATCTCCGACCTCCCGGGAGATATTCCGCGCCGGCCGGCAAGTGCGGAGATGGCGCCATATTATCAGGACCTGCTCAGCACGCTTATGAACGGACCATGAAGACATACGCAACTGTCCAAAAACAGTACCGCCGGAGGCATCCGCTCGTCGTGACAGTTGACCAGCATTTTCCCGGGCGACGGCGATGAAGATACACCGGATACTCATCCTCGCCGCCGGAGGACTGCTTCTCTGGCAGCTGGTCGTCGCAGCCACCGGCGCTCCCGCCTATATACTCCCCGGCCCCCTGCCCGTTGCCCGGGCCATCGTCGGCCACTGGCCAGAGTTATGGCATCATCTACAGACAACACTGGCGGAAATTGTCTCCGGGCTGGTCATCGGCACCCTGCTGGGTACAATCTGCGCCGTGGTCATGATTCTCTCGCCCCTGCTCAAACGCTGGCTTTTGCCCGTTCTTGTCGTCAGCCAGGCCATTCCCGTCTTCGCCCTGGCCCCGGTGCTGGTCCTCTGGCTTGGCTACGGCATGGCTTCGAAAGTGGCCATGGCGGTGTTGATAATCTTCTTTCCCGTCGCCTCCTCCTTCTACCACGGTATGCGCCGCACCGACGGCGAATTGCTGGAACTGGGCCGGATCATGGGGGCCTCCAAAACTTCGCTGTTTTACTACATCATCATCCCCTCGGCCTTGCCGGCTTTCGGCTCCGGCCTGCGGGTGGCCACAGCGGTGGCGCCCATCGGTGCGGTGGTCGGCGAATGGGTCGGCTCAAGCTCAGGTCTTGGCTTCTACATGCTTCACGCCAACGCCCGCATGCAGATCGACCGCATGTTCGCAGCACTCACCGTACTGGCACTCGTTTCACTTCTGCTCTATTTTATCATTGATACCCTGGTGGCGAAAACGCTCTACTGGGAAAACCCAAAGGATCTCACCCATGAAAAAATACTGTAAGACTTTATTTTCAGCCCTCGTCGTTCTCCTGATGTTCTCAACATCCGCCGCCGCGGAAAACAGGAAGCTGACATTGCTGCTCGACTGGTTCGTCAACCCCGATCACGCACCCCTCTTCGTCGCCAAGGAAAAAGGCTTTTTCGCCAAAAGAGGATTGGAGGTGGAGATCATAGCCCCATCCAACCCCAATGATCCGCCCAAGCTGGTCGCCGCCGGCAAGGCCGACATCGCCGTAAGCTATCAACACCAGCATCACATGCAGGTTGACCAGGGATTGCCGCTTATTCGCATCGCCACACTGGTGGCGACCCCGCTCAATTCGCTGGTGGTGCTGGCCGACGGCGACATTGACAGTATAGCTGATCTCAAAGGCAAGACCATCGGCTACTCCGTCGGCGGTTTCGAAACCGTTCTACTCAAGGTGATGCTTGGCCTGGCCGGTCTTACACTCGAGGATGTGAAGCTGGTCAATGTCAACTTCTCCCTTTCGCCCTCGCTCTTCACCGGCCAGGTGGACGCGGTCATAGGCGCCTTCCGCAATTTCGAACTCAACCAGATGGAGATTGAAAAGCGGCCCGGTAAAGCCTTTTTCGTCGAAGAACACGGCATTCCCGCCTACGACGAACTCATTTTCGTCGCCCACCGCAACAGAATCGGCGACGATTCCCTGCGCCTCTTTGTCGATGCCCTCGAAGAAGGCGTTCAGTACCTGCTCAATCATCCCCAAAAAAGCTGGCAGCTGTTTATCAAAGGCGAGCGCAAAAACCTCGATGACGAGCTCAACCGACGCGCCTGGGACGATACCCTGCCCCGCTTCGCCCTGCGTCCAGGCGCCCTCGATATAAACAGATATAAACGTTTTGCCGAATTCCTCAGGGAACAGGACATCATCTCCGGGCAGCCTCCCATACAAACCTGGGCGGTAGAATTGAAGTAGAGAGGCCGGCAAACACCAGCCGCTCAGCTGATGGTGGGGTTAAGGGTCCACTTAATGAACCACTTTAAAGACTCATCTTCGCCCTTTTCGGACTCGACACAGACGATGCCCGAGTTCTGGAACTGATACACCTTCGCTTCCGAAGAACCGGTAATCAGGTAGGAGACCAGCCGCTGCAGGAAGGGCAGGTGGCCGACCACTATCCATCCCGTTTTATCTTCGAGATCTGCGGCGAAGGTTCTGACATCATCGAGAGGTGCTATACCTTCCATTGACCCCACTGCTATGCTGCGATCGAGATAGCGGTGGAATATATCGGCCGTCTGCACAGCCCTGTTCTTCCCCGAGTGAACTATCCTGGTAACACCGATGCCGTAGTTGCCGGCCACCTGGGCCATGCGGGCGGTCTGTTCGATACCTTCTTCGGTCAATCCCCGTTCGGGGTCAGCATCCTTGGAAGCGCTGATGCCATGCTGGACAAGATAGAGCGCCATATTTTTCCCCTTTTTGATTTTACCTTCTGCAGAAGTTTGCGGTTTGTACTCTTCTCTTTCTATTCTGCCACTTCCGGCTCCACCTTACCAGCACCAGAGCAACTCTTAGCTGGCATCCGCCCGGGTGTCCAGGCGCCTGTCGTTTAATGGGTGTCTGTTCTTGCATGGAAAGGCAATCGTATTTACTATATAGAGGATGGCCGGAAGTATTGACGAGTACGAATTCCGCATATCCCACGCAGTCTTTCAACAAACCCCAGAAGAAGGAGAGCACACAATGCGCGAGTCTTCAAATCTGCATCAGAAAGTTCAGGAGATGTGTGATTGTTACGCCACCAACGACCCCCTCAAGCAAATGTCAGAGATGCAGCATGAGTCAGACACACGGGAAGCCGCCATCAAATGGATTGCCCTGGCGGTTCTGCACGGCATAAACGACGATGCTGAAGAAATATCGATACAGCACAACAAGGACGGCTCGGTAAAGGTTGTCGCCGAATACCGCAAAGCCCAGTTACCAGCTCCCGACTCCGCCATCAGCGAAAAGATCCTCGAGACCATGAAGGAAATCATTCATGCCGACAGCTCACAGGGGGACTCCAGCCTGGCTTTCGGCGTTCGCAACAGCAGCATGGATTTGAAAATACGAACCCGGGAGGAAGGAGGAGAAAGCAAGGTGACTATAAAATTCCCCTGATACCTTTGCTCCGGTGAAAAAAATCAAAGGCCGCGGGCCCCGACAAACGGGAGCCGTGGCCTTTGGTGTTCAGGCCTTTCGCAACCAATCCGCACAGTCCATAGACTGCAGGACTACTCCTTGACATGTTTTACCCTGCCCACCAGTCCGTTCTCAAGACGGACCTTGATGCCGTGGGGATGCACCGGTGACCTGGTGAGGATTTTCCCGACGACTCCTTCGGTTAATCTGCCCGATCGCTGATCCTTTTTCAGGACCACCGACACCGTCGAACCACAGACGATATCAGCTCTTCGTGTTCCATCGGCCATATTCTTTTTGCCCCTCTTTGCCCCTCAATGGTTGCGTATCCGCTCTGGTACTATCTGCCATATTCCTTGTATTTCACCGCCCTTCTTCTTCATTGCCTGACAACCGTTGCGGCTGGAAGGCGCAGAATCCAGGCCGCGGACCTACACCAGGGTGGTTGCGACAGGTGTCCGGCCGTTTGTCGTAGATCAGGCAGCGCCGGGTGGCGCTGTCGAGGTAGATACAATCACCGCTGGCCATACGGGCAAGAGTGAAGGTCCGCGTCTTGCCGTGATAGTGCTCGACGAGCTTTTCCCTGATGAGCCGCCTGGCGATAAATCTCTCCTCTTCTTCAAGATCGAAAACGTCCACAACTCCCATCCTGACCAGATCCGCCGCCTTCACCTCCACCGGCAGACTGCAGCAGACTGCCGTGCAATGTTTGCAAAGCTTCTTCGTATATTTGACCCATGTGGCGGTATCATCGATATCCGCCGTGGATGTATACATCTGTGTCATTTCAACCCCATATTTTTTTCAGCCGTTTTCAATATATGCGACATATGTCAATCGTCCGTGGAGGCGTGAGTATTGCGTGGGTGGAGTACCGGTTTTTTCGATTCTGTATACATGATCTACAGCAGCCGTCAACCCCCAACCCAGAGCTCTCTTATAAAAACTGCCCTGTGGGTCAATCTGACCATACTGTTCGCTGAAAGAAGGATAAAGGTCCACGATGTTTGTCGATTTAAGGATTTTCTGGTATAATGCATGTGTTTTTGCCATAACAGAAGACGGGGATGTTTGGAAAAAGTCAGTATTCTTCACCGGTATCGTCAAAGAACCTTAACCGGAAGGTCCATCATGGCCGTATCACCTAAAGAGGCCGACCTGACGATGATGCACCTTCCCGGCAGATATTTGCATGAAAATCAATCGAAGTTTGCGCTCGGCCTTTGCCTGGAGCCTGACACTCATCGCCGTCCTCTCGGTGTGCATGGTCGGCTCTTTCTGGATATATGAAGAAGTAAGCGACTTCAATACCAATCTACGGCAGATCCGGCAGGAATACATCGCCACCCAGAAAAAAATTCTCAAGGAGGAAGTCGACCGGGTCATAGACTATATCGACTATAAACGAACCTCGACGGAAGAAGAGCTGATGGAGAACCTCGAGGAACAGGTCCATCGGGCCGTCGCCCTTAGCGCTCGTCTCTTCCTCGAGTATAAGGGGCGGTTCAGCCCCGAAGAAATCCAGGAAATGATAAAGGAAGCTCTTCGTTCGCAGCGTTTTAACAATGATCGCGGCTATTATTTCATCTACGATATGCAGGGCAACAATGTTTTGCTGCCCCACTCCCCTGCCCTCGAAGGAAAAAATCTCTGGAATCTGATGGACAGCCAGGGCAGGTTCACCATCCAGCGGGTGGTCCGCCTTATTCGCGAAAAAGGCGAGGGTTTTTTACGCTGGCATTGGTACAAGCCGGGCGAGTTTGACATGATGGCGGAAAAAATCGGCTACCACATGCAGTTCAAGCCCTACGACTGGTATATAGGTACGGGCGAATATATCGCCGATTTCGAAGAGGATATCAAAAAAGAAACCCTGGATCGGGTCAATACAATCCGCTTCGGAGACGACGGCTACATATTCGTCTATGACTACGACGGCAACACTCTGGCACACCATGACCAGAAGAAACTTGGCGTCAATCGCTGGGACTATCAGGACCCCAGCGGCCAGTATGTCTTGCGCAATCTGATGAAGATCGGCAGGGAGGAAGACGGCGGGTATCTTGAATACCAAGGCTCCATCCAACCGAGCACCGGCCTGCCAGGGGTAAAAATGGGCTACGCCAGAGCGGTCAAGGACTGGCAATGGCTGGTGGGAGCGGGTGTATATGTCGAATCGATCAATGCAATCACCGCCGCCAAGCGCCAGCAACTGAAGAAGGAAATCATCGCCAACATTCTCTCCATCGTAACTTTTGTTCTGATATCACTGCTAATAATTGGATTGATCTCAAGGTATTTATCCAGGAAAACCACCGCCAATATCCGCATATTCACCCGCTTCTTCGAAAAGGCCACGAGCGACTCGATCCGGATAAGCGACGACACCGTCCATTTTTCTGAATTCAAGGACCTGGCCCAGGCGGCCAACCAGATGATAGAGGAACGTAACAGAGTGGCCGCCTCCCTGGAAAGCCTGCAGGAGCAGCTTCTCAGAAGCAGGAAGATGGAGGCCCTGGGGATGATGGCCGGCGGCGTCGCCCACGATCTCAACAATGTCCTCTCGGCCATGGTCGGCTATCCCGACCTGATCCTGAACGAACTCCCGGCCGACAGCCCGCTGAAAAAATATGTCTGCAACATCAAAAACTCCGGCGAAAAGGCCGCCTTCATCGTCCAGGATCTGCTGACGCTGGCACAACAGGGCATCTCCGAGCGCCAGCCCTTGAACCTCAATATGATAATCGATGAGTATCTGCACTCGCCCGAGCACAAAAAGCTTATGCGCGATAACCCGAGGGTGCGGATGGAAACACGACTCGCCCCGAACCTGATGAATATTATGGGTTCCCGGGTTCATCTGCAGAAAAGCATAGTGAATCTGGTAGCCAACGCCGCTGAAGCACAGCCCGACGGCGGCACCGTCTCCATCGTCACCGAGAATCGCTACCTGGATACCGATTTCGAATCGGCTCAGAACATCCAGGAGGGCGAATATGTCTGCCTGACGGTCGAAGATGAAGGTATCGGCATTACCGAAGACGATCTCCTCCACATTTTCGAACCGTTCTACACCAAAAAAGTCATGGGGAAAGGGGGTACCGGCCTCGGTATGGCCGTGGTATGGGGGACTGTTCAGGATCACGAAGGCTCTATCAACGTCTCCACCGAACAGGAGAAGGGTTCGACTTTTGAACTCTACTTTCCCGCCAGCCGCGAAAGCATTCTCGACGCGGCCGCCTCAAACGACGTCATCCACTACGGCGGCTATGGCGAAACCATTCTGGTGGTCGATGACCTTGAGGAACAGCGCGAGCTGGCCCAGGCCATGCTTGCCTCGCTGGGATATGCGGTTGAGACCGTCGCCAGCGGTGAAGAGGCTCTGGAATACCTGCGGGACAGGAAGGTGGACCTGCTGCTGCTCGACATGGTCATGGATCCGGGCATGGACGGCTTGGAGACCTACCGCCGGGTTCTGCGTCTCAAACCACGCCAGAAGACCATAATCGTCAGCGGCTATGCGGAAACAGGAAAGATCAAGGCGGCACTCTCACTCGGTGTGGGGCAATACGTCAAGAAGCCCTACAACATCGGCACTCTGGGAAAGGCCGTGAAAAAAGAGCTGCATCGATAAGAACGCCAGGAGAACCGGCCGCCGCGGCGACCGGTTCTCCCTGGATGTGCTGTCAATCACGCACCGATGGACTGTTTCAATAGCTGTTCCAGCGTACCAGCTCTGCCATGCTCTTCCGCTTGGGCGGCGATGGCTCATGGTCGGGATACCCCAGGGGAACAATGGCGACCACTTCTCGGTCGTCGGGAACCTTCAGTATTTTTCGGGCTTGATCATGGTCGAAGGCACCGACGATGACGGTGCCAAGGCCCTCACTGTGGGCGGCCATGCACATGTTCTGGGTAACCAGGCCGAGATCATACATGAACCAGTCGCCCAGTTTGGTGATGGCCTTACCGCTGTAGAACCCGGATTTTTCCACCAGAGCGCAGACGGTGATGACCACCGGGGCATTCTTCACGGCCAGCGAGGCCGGATTTTTTTTACTGAGTATCTCGCTGAGCTGCTCCTTAACAGTCCCCTCCTGTATGACGACCAGCTCACAGCATTGGGTGTTGGCCCATGATGGCGCCCATCGTGCCGCTTCCAGCACTTTATCCAACTTCTCCTTTTCTATTTCCATCTCTTTGTATCTACGGATGCTGCGTCGCTCTGTAAACATTTTCCCTCCTCGTTTCTATGGGATGCTCACGCCAACTCTGCCAGAATCTGCCGGGAAATAATCAGCCGCTGGATCTCGCTTGTACCCTCGTAGATAGTGGTGATTCTGGCATCCCGGGCATATCGTTCGATCGGATAGTCCCGGGTATAGCCATAGCCCCCCAGAATCTGCATGGCTTCATAGCAGGCCCTGTTGGCCGCTTCTGTTGCGAAAACCTTAGCCATGGACGCCTCTTTTGAAAACGGCCGCCCCTGCTCTTTTTTGAAGGCAGCGTTCATCAGCAGCAGGCGTGCCGCCTCCAGTTCGGTGTAGGCATCGGCAATTTTCCATTGTATGGCCTGGAAATTGCTGATAGTCTGACCGAACTGCTTGCGCTCAAGAGAATAGCGGACGGCATAATCCATAGCCGCAAGTCCCAGACCAAGGACCAGGGATCCGATACCGATTCTGCCGCCGGCCAGCTCGCCCACTGCCGCCCGGAAACCATCGTTGGTTTTTCCCATCAGCGCCTCTGCCGGCAAACGGCAGTTCTGAAAGAGCAGTTCATTGGTGGCCGAAGCTATCTGCCCCATTTTTTCTTCCTTTTTGCCGATCTCCAGGCCGGGAGTTCCCGCCTCCACAAGAAAGAGGCTGATGCCCTTGCCCTTGGGCGCCCGGGGATCGGTCACCGCCCACACCACGAAAACACCGGAGCAGGAGCCACTGGTGATGAAAATCTTCGAGCCGTTGAGAACCCACTCATCGCCTTCGCGCACAGCGGTGGTAGTCATGGAGGCGGGGTCGGAGCCGGCGCCGGGTTCGGTGAGCGCGAAGGCGCCGGCCAGGTATTCGCCGCTGCAGATTTTAGAGATATAGTTTTTCTGCTCTTCATTGCCCAGTGCCTGAATAACCTCGCAGACCATGTTGTTGACGGAAACGGTAACTGCCGTAGAGGCGCAGGCCCTGGCGATTTCCGTCATGGCCACGGAAAAAGCGATAACGCCGGTCTCGGAACCGCCGTATTCCTCCTTGACGTTGAGCCCCATGAAGCCGAGCTCTGCCAGCCTGCGCAGATTCTCGTAGAAAATAGTGTCGTCTTCCCCCCGGTCGAGACGGGCAGCGACCGGGTCCAGTTCTTTGCGGGCAAAGTCAGCAGCAGTCTCCTGGATGAGCTTCTGCTCTTCGGTTAGGTCGAGATGCATAGTTATACCTTGAATTCTGGAGATCGTTTTTCAAGAAAGGCCTGCATTCCCTCCTTCTGCTCCCTGCTGGCAAAGCACAAAGAGAAAAGATCGCCCTCATAGCGACAGGCTCTGGCGAGATCCATTTCCATGCCGTTGTTGACAGCCTCCTTGCACAATCGTACCGCCAGCGGTCCGCGCGAGGCTATTTTCTCGGCAAGCTCCAAACATCTCTCCATCAGCTCCTCCTGGGGGAAAACCTTGTTGACCAGACCGATGCGGCAGGCCTCGCCGGCATCGATGATGTCGCCGCTGAAAAGCAGCTCATTGGCCAAGCCCTTGCCAATTAGGCGTGGCAGACGCTGGGTACCGCCGAAACCGGGAATGACGCCGAGGTTGACCTCGGGCTGTCCGAATTTGGCGTTTTCCGAGGCATAGCGGATATCGCAGGCAATGGCCAACTCACAGCCTCCGCCCAGTGCAAAGCCATTGATAGCGGCTATCACCGGCTGGGGAAGCTCCTCCAGCGTCCGGGCCGTCAGGTGACCAAGCCTGGCAAACCTGCCGGCTTCAAGAGGATCAAGATCCTGCATATGGGCGATGTCGGCCCCGGCAACGAAGGATTTTTCACCGGCACCGGTGAGGATGACCACCGCGGTCTCATCGTCATGCTGCATTTCCGCCAGACAATGCACCAGTTCATTCAAGGTGTCGAGATTGAGGGCGTTGAGCGCTTTGGGCCGGTCGATGGTGACAACGGTGGCAGCCCCTTTGCGCTCCTGCCGGATATTTTCATAAT
>CAKZOA010000258.1 GCA_937132035.1 uncultured Desulfobulbaceae bacterium
CTCGGCATGACGCTTGTCACCAAACAGACCGGCCCGGAAGGACGACTGGTAAAAACAGTGCTTGTGGAAAAAGGCGTTGCCATCAAAAAAGAACTCTATCTCTCCATCATACCCGACCGGGAAACAGCATCGGTAACCATCGTCGCCAGTCAGGACGGCGGCATGGATATTGAGGAAGTGGCCGAGAAGCATCCGGAAAGGATCATCAAAGTACCCATCAACCCGCTCATCGGTATCCAGGGCTACCACCTGCGCCAGGTGATGTTCGGTCTCGAGCTCGATTCGGCCCTGATGAAACCCTTTTCCCGGATACTCCGGAATCTCTACACTCTCTTCGTCGATTACGATTGCTCCATGCTGGAGATCAATCCGCTCATTATCACCGAAGAAGATGAGGTCATCGCCCTCGACGCCAAGGTAGAAATCGACTCCAACGCCCTCTACAGGCATGCGGATATCAAGGAGATGCACGATCCCAACGAAGACGATCCGGCGGAGGCCGAGGCGGCCAAATTCAACCTCAACTACATCAATCTCGACGGCAATGTCGGCAATATGGTCAACGGTGCCGGACTGGCCATGGCCACCATGGATATAATCAAGCAGGCCGGGGCTGAACCCGCCAATTTCCTCGATGTCGGCGGCGGTGCCGATGCCGAGATGGTGGAAAACGGCTTCAGGATCATTCTCGCCGACTCCAAGGTCAAGGCTATTCTGGTCAATATATTCGGCGGCATTCTGCGCTGCGACGTACTCGCCCAGGGGGTCGTTCAGGCCGCGGCAAAAGTCGATCTGCAGATTCCGGTGGTGGTACGCATGGAGGGCACCAACGTGGAAGAGGGACGGCGGATTCTCGCCGAATCAGGCATGTCGCTTATCAACGCTGCCGATCTCTCCGACGCCGCCGCCAAAATAGCGGAAGTCGTCACTTGATAGCGCCTTTGGACATCAATACAAGATAAACAACGATCCACGTTCTGCTACATTACTCAACAACTCATCAAAGGTAGAAAATGAGCATCTTCGTCAACTCCAAGACACGCGTCCTTGTCCAGGGTATCACCGGCAGGGAAGGTCAGTTTCATACACGCCAGTGCGCCGAATACGGCACCTCTATCGTCGCCGGCGTTACACCGGGCAAGGGCGGCCAGAAAATGGATTCCATCCCGGTTTTCAACACCGTCGCCGAGGCCAGGAAGGCCACCGGCGCCAATGCTTCGATGATCCTGGTACCACCGCCTTTCGCCGCTGACGCCATACTCGAAGCCACCGATGCCGGCATGGAAATGATCGTCTGCATCACCGAAGGCATACCGGTAATGGACATGCTGCGCATAAAAAACTATCTGGCCGCCAGAAGCACCCGCCTGATCGGCCCTAACTGCCCCGGCATTATCACCCCCGGCGAATGCAAGATAGGCATCATGCCCGGCCCCATACACAAGCCAGGCGGCCCGGTAGGGGTGGTATCACGTTCCGGCACTCTCACCTATGAGGTCGTTCACCAGCTCTCCCAGGTCGGTCTCGGACAGACCACCTGTATCGGTATAGGCGGTGATCCGGTCAACGGCACCGGTTTTCTCGACTGCCTCAAGGCTTTCAACGAAGACCAGGCCACCGAAGCCGTGGTCATGGTCGGCGAAATCGGCGGCAATGCCGAAGAACAGGCAGCCGCCTGGATCGCCGAAAATATGCGCAAACCGGTCGTCGGCTTCATAGCCGGCCTCACCGCCCCTCCCGGCAGACGCATGGGACATGCCGGTGCCATCGTCAGCGGCGGCCAGGGGACAGCCGAAGCCAAAATCAAGGCCATGGAGAGCGGCGGCATTCACGTCTGCAAAGACCTGGGCAGCCTCGGCAAACTCTGCAAAGAGGTCTTTTCCTAAAACCTGGGAGACGAAGGCGAACCTGCGGCCGGTAACCTCGAAGGTTCCGGCCGCAGGTTCACTTCCCTCTCGGGCTGTACGCAACTTCATCTACGAAAGAGCCACACATACTGCAACGACGACAAGCAGCAGGCCTTCCGCCGGTCTGGTACCTATACACACAGGTGGATTTCTCTGCACGAAGGAGACTGTATGAAAGCGAACGCTCAGCTCGATCACCTCAAGAAGCTTCGGGAAGAAGCGCGTCTTGGTGGCGGTCAGAAGAAGATTGACAAAATCCATTCGGAAGGACGATATACGGCGCGGGAGCGCATCGACATGCTGCTCGATCCGGGATCATTTGAAGAATTCGACATGTTCAAGCTGCACCGCTGCCGCGATTTCGGCATGGACAGCAAACAGTTCCCGGGAGACGGCGTGATTACAGGCTTTGGCACCATAGACGGACGCATCATCTACGTCTTCGCCCAGGACTTCACGGTGCTCGGCGGTTCTCTCTCCGAGACCTTTGCCGAAAAAATCTGCAAGATCATGGACCTGGCAATGAAAAACGGCGCTCCGGTCATCGGCCTCAACGATTCGGGCGGCGCCCGCATCCAGGAGGGCATTGAGAGTCTGGCCGGCTATTCGGAAATATTCCAGCGCAACGTCATGGCCTCGGGCGTCATTCCCCAGATCTCGGCCATCTTCGGACCCTGCGCCGGTGGCGCCGTCTACTCACCGGCCCTGACCGACTTCGTCACCATGGTCAAAAAACAGTCCTATATGTTTTTGACCGGGCCCAAAGTGGTCAAATCGGTGACCCACGAAGACGTCAGCGTCGAGGAACTCGGCGGTGCCGACATGCATGCCAGCAGAAGCGGTGTCAGCGATTATCCTGCGGAATCAGGTGAAGACGCCATTCGCTACATTAAGAAACTTATTTCTTTCATCCCTCAGAATAATCTGGAGAATACCCCTCTGGCGGTCTGCGATGACCCCGTCACCAGGAACTCCACCGGCCTCAACACCATCATCCCCGATAATCACAACGAGGCCTATGATATGAAGGATGTTATCCTGGAGACCGTGGATAACCGAGATTTTCTTGAAATAAAGGAAAATTTCGCCCCGAACATTATCACCGGTTTCGCCCGGTATAACGGCATGAGCGTCGGCATCGTCGCCAACCAGCCCAAGCATCTCTCCGGGGTGCTTGATATCGACTCCTCGGTGAAGGGAGCGCGTTTTGTGCGCTTCTGCGACTGTTTCAACATCCCGGTGGTTACCTTTGTCGACGTTCCCGGATTTCTGCCGGGTACCGCCCAGGAATACGGCGGGGTGATCCGCAACGGCGCTAAAATACTCTACGCCTATGCCGAAGCAACCATTCCCAAGGTGACCGTCATAACTCGCAAGGCCTACGGCGGCGCCTACTGCGTCATGTCTTCCAAGCATCTGCGCGGCGATATCAATTACGCCTGGCCGACCTCGGAGATCGCCGTCATGGGCGCCAAGGGGGCGGTGGGCGTGCTCTATGGTCGCCAGGCTCAGAAACAGGACGATCCTGCTGCTTTTTTGGCCGAGAAGGAAAAGGAATATCAGGAAACCGTTGCCAACCCCTATGTGGCGGCACAGCGCGGGTACATCGACGATATTATCGAGCCGGCGCGAACCAGGACGCGTATCTGCAACGCTCTCACTCTCATTAAGGATAAACGCGACACCAACCCCATGAAAAAACACGGCAATATTCCCCTGTAGCCGACGACATCGCCGGCAGGCACAAAGCTGCACCACTTAAGCACTTTTCTACCAGCGTGCAAAGGAGACAAATCATGGCAGTGAAAATATTCATCAAAAGGAAAATGAACCAGTCTCATGTCAAAGAACTCAACAGTCTGCTCACCAAACTGCGCAGCCTTACCCTGAATCAGCCGGGCTACATCTCCGGCGAGACGCTTCATCGTATAGACAAACCCGGCGAGTCAATGGTCGTCAGCAGCTGGCGTTCGGTGGAGGACTGGAACACCTGGGTCAACAACGAAAAACGTAGAGCTATCCAGGAAGAAATCGACCAGTTGCTGGGCGAAGAAACGGATTATGAGATCTACGGATCGTAAACCGCATTCTCAATACCGACTATGAGGTGACATATCCAATGGCAGAGACACAGACAAAAATAGCCGCAGCTCTGGCGGCAGTAAACGCCTACCTCCAGGAAGAAGACGCCGCCCGGAGCCCGGGGCCCATTTCCCAGAATAAGCCTCCCCAGGATATAAGCATATGGGGACTCAGCGGACGGCAAGACATGATGTCCATGCGTCAGTTGATACAAATGAAAGCATTTTCAAGGTTCTAGGGACTGCTGTTCCGAAAACCCAGTATTGATAAATTGAGATGACCACCGAAAATCATTCCGGTGCCGGCAAAATGCCGGGACGTGTACCCGTTAAAAGCTGAGATCTTCACCTCGGACTGCCGGGCACTGAAGGTTTTTCAAGGCCATCATATCCAACGATCAGGCAAGGAGACAGTTAGTGATGAGTGACAACGTAAAGATGACTGCAATGCACTACGATAACGACCGTCCGCAGGCCGACAACCCTCTGAAAATAATGGACCTGAGTCTGCGCGACGGCCATCAGTCCCTGTTCGCCACCCGCGGCCGGACCGAGGATATGATCCCCGTTGCCGAACTCATGGACGAGGTAGGTTTCTGGGCCATAGAAACCTGGGGCGGCGCCACCTTCGACACCATGCATCGCTTCCTCAACGAGGACCCCTGGCAGAGACTGCGAACCCTCAAACGGTATATCAAGAAGACACCGTTCTCCATGCTGCTCAGGGCCCAGAATCTGGTAGGCTACCGAAATTACGCCGATGATCTCGCCTATGCCTTCGTCGACAGGGCCGCGGAAAACGGCATGGATATTTTTCGCACCTTCGATGCCCTCAACGATTATCGCAACTTCGAAACGGTGGTCGAGCAGATTAAGAAGAGCGGTAAGCATTTCCAGGGATGCATCTGCTATACCCTGACCGAACCGCGTCTTGGAGGCGATGTCTACAACCTCGACTACTATGTGGGTAAGGCCAAGGAGCTGGAAAATATGGGCGCGGACACCATCTGCGTCAAGGATATGGCCGGCTTGATGGCTCCCTACGATGCCTATCCGCTCATCAAGGCCCTCAAAGAGGCAGTAGGCATTCCCATCCACCTGCACAGCCATTTCACCTCCGGCATGTCGCCGATGACCCATCTCAAGGCCATCGAGGCGGGCGTGGACATTATCGACACCGTCCTTACCCCTTATGCCTACCGTACTTCACACGCCGCCGTCGAACCACTGGTCATGGCCCTGCTGGGCACGAACCGCGACACCGGCTTCGATATACGCAGGCTCGCGGAGATAAACGAGATCCTCGAAAAGAAAATACTGCCCAAATACAAGCACCTCCTCGATGACTCCAAGGTTTCCATCATCGATATCAACGTTCTGCTCCATCAGACGCCTGGCGGCATGCTCTCCAACCTGGTCAATCAGCTACGTGAGATGGACGCCCTTGATAAAATCGACGAGGTCTACAAGGAACTGCCGAGGGTGCGCAAGGACCTTGGGCAGATACCTCTGGTTACGCCAACCAGCCAGATAGTAGGGGTACAGACGGTCAACAATGTCCTCCACGACACTCCCGACGAACGCTATAAGATGATTACCGGTCAGGTCAAAGATCTCTGCTATGGCCTCTATGGCAAAACCGCCGTCCCCATCAACGAGGAAGTACAGAAAAAAGCGCTCAAGAACTATCCCCGCGGCGAAGAGCCCATCACCTGCCGTCCGGCCGAGGTGCTCGAACCGGAACTCGACAAGGCCAAAGAGGAAATAGGCGATCTGGCTGCAGATCAGGACGATCTTATTCTCTATGCCCAGTTTCCTGTAACCGGACGCAAATTCCTCGAATGGAAATACGGCAAGGCACCGGTACCGGACAGCGTCAAGCCGATCTCTCTCGAGGACGTGGCCAAACGCGACGCCTTGATCAAAAAGGCCAAGGAAGGAAAACTCATCGAGAGAAAGCCGGACACCCCCGAAAAATCCGAGGCGGTTCGCACCTTCAACGTTTTTGTCGATAACGAATACTTCAACGTTGAGGTCGACCCCGTAGGCGGACCGACGGTTGTCGGCATGCAGCAGAACGCCGCCGCACCGCAGCCGGCGTCTGCAACTCCTTCAGCCCCCCAGCCTGCTCCGGCAGCAGCAAAGCAGCCCGCGCAAACCGCCGAGGCGCAGCCTGCTTCGAGCAAAAGCGGCACTCTGCTGCTGGCACCGATGCCCGGCATGGTCGTCAAATATCTGAAAAACGTCGGGGACACGGTCAGCAAAGGCGATACGGTGGTCATCCTCGAGGCCATGAAAATGGAAAACGCCCTGGTCGCTCCCTGCGACGGTGTCGTCAAGGAAAACAGCTTCAGCAGCGGTGATACGGTGGCCAAGGGTGCGGCACTAAGCGTTATCGGCTAA
>CAKZOA010000259.1 GCA_937132035.1 uncultured Desulfobulbaceae bacterium
CAGAAATGTTTTTGCGGCGCCGTCTGTCGTTCTATCTCCCTGATGGCACCGCAGGAGGGAAAGCGAACAAAGGCCACGCTGCCGCCACGTTCACCGAGTGCTCTCACCCAGCTCGCAATTGTTGCTGTCCGCTCTTGAAACGTCTCTCTTTCAAGAACGGCAGCTTCGGCGTGCATCTGCCGGCTGCGCTCGATACGGGAGCGACGCAGCGCCTGGAGGTCTATTTTACTGTAGTCTGCCGGCCGATACCTGTCAGGGCGCAGCGGCGCATAGGGTGGGTTGATGCTTTCACCTTTTCTCCACTGCCGCCACAGCTCAGTTGGGGCCAGTTCAGCGTTACGAAAGACCAGATGCGACTGAGCCACCAGCGAAAGACGGGTTTCCACCCGAGATGAGAGCTTCTGCTGCCGGTAACTGCGCAGCCATCCGGCAGACCTGTCCATTCTCGTCGAAGTGTCGGTGGCCAGCCAGTAAGGAGTCAGCGAACAGATGATTCTGCCGTTGAAGCCCTCGTCCTCCACCAGATTCTCCAGCACCGGCAGCGGATTGCTGCCGTCGATGGCAAGCATGTATACCGGTGCATTGATGCGTTCTTCGAGTATTGCCGGGTCAAGACCCAAAAGGATTCTCGAGGCCCCAATCAGCGCCACCGTCTCGGAGCTGCCGTTGGCCTGTCGGCGCAGGAGCCCCCAGATACGCCAGTCATCGGCAATGCCCGGAGTAAACCCCGCCAGACGCCAATATGCCTCCCAAACGCCGATGATCAGCATCACGACGATCAGCATCCGCCCCCACAGCCTCCGCCAATCGATGAGAGACAGATCTTCTGTCGCCCGTTTGCTAGAACTGGAAGTAAATAAAGGCACGCTCACCTCCCCTGTAAACACATAAAACAATGAGCGCTGCGGCCGGCACCGCCCATCGCCAGACCGGAGAAAGACGGGCTGCCAGTGCTTCGAGGCTGCTGTTGCGCATCGCATAGTGGATGACAAAAAGTGTCCCCACAAGAAATATCACCCGCATGGATTGAGGCAAAGCCAGCAGACTGGCGTCGACACCGTTGAACATGAGTACCAGCAGGGCAAAGGCGTCGCCAAAGGTCTCCGCCCGGAAAAATACATAGGTTACGGCGACCATAAGAAAGGTCGTCAGGGCCAGAACCGGCCGCATCGGCGCCGTGGTGACAAACGGCATTCTTCCCAGCCATTGCCTCAACAAACGCTCCAGCACCAGATAGATCCCATGCAATCCTCCCCAGGCAACGAAGGTCCAGGAAGCGCCGTGCCACAGCCCACCGAGAAGCATAGTGATCATCAGATTGACATGGGTTCGCAGACCACCTTTACGATTTCCCCCCAAGGGAATATAGAGATAATCTTTGAGCCAGGTTGACAGCGAAATATGCCACCTGCGCCAAAAATCCGAAAAACCAATGGCAGCATAGGGAAAACGGAAATTATCAGGCAGAACAAAGCCAAAGGTCATGGCCACGCCAATGGCACAGAGTGAATAACCGGAAAAATCAAAAAAAATCTGCCCGGAAAAGGCCAGGACGCCAACCCAGGCATCCATGGTGCCCGCCGAACCGACGTTACCATAGACGGTATCAGCCACCGGCGCCAGCATGGCATCGGCTAAGATCACCTTTTCAAAAAGCCCGAGTACCAGCAGCGACAACCCCCAGCCCATCTGGGTAGCGGTGGCACGCTGCGATGTCGTGCATTGCGGCAGAAAATCAGCCGCACGAACGATGGGACCGGCCACCAGCTGCGGGAAAAAGGTGACGAAAAAGGCAAAATCAGAAAACCTCGACCACGGCTCCAGTTTCCCTTTGTAAATGTCAAAGGAATAGGAGAGCGATTGAAACGTATAAAAGGAAATTCCCACCGGCAGAACCAGCTGTGACATCGGCGGCTGGTAGTTTATACCGATACCGGCGAGGATAACCGTAAAAGTTTCGAGTAAAAAATTGCCGTATTTAAAGTAGCCGAGCAGCCCCAGATTGACAAGAAGACTCAGTACCAGAAAAAGCCTTTTGTGTTCTTTTTTCCTGGCTCTGTGAATGCGTTGACCGGCAACCCAGTCGACACAGGTTGATATCCACAGCAGCAGGACAAAGGGAGGGTTCCAGGCAGCGTAGAAAATATAGCTGGACAACCATAGATGGGTCTTGCGCACTCTCCAGGAAAGAGGCAGGCTGTAAACGAGATGAACTACACCGAGAAAAAAGAAAAATGTCAATGAATTGAATATCATTGAGAAGGTCTCGCCTGATAGTCTGCAATTGCCGGATCATGGGCAAACCGAGGCCCCGGTTTACCTTACTTTCATGCGCTCTCTGGTCACCCTTGCAGTTCACTCCCGGCTACGAACCAGGGCTACTCTCGCTGAAGGTTTTTGGAATAAATGGAGAGCCTGCATACCAAAGCCAATCAGAGTATGTATACGCTCTTCGGCCCAGTCTATACTGCCGGACCGGACAAAAGAAGAAAAAAATCCAGACCCTCCAGTTTACCTCCTTCTCCGGTTGCCACGGAGCCCTTGCTGCAACACGAAAATCATTTATCAGGAACGCTCCTTGCATATGTCTCAGTGGTAACTCACCACGCTGAGGGTGCGCTCCAGCCGACGGCTCTCCTCGATATCGAGGAAACTCAAAGCGACGCATCCCACAAGAAAGTGAGGAAAAGGCTTTTCAGAAAAGCCCTCTCGACAACAACAACAGAGGAGACGAACATGAATCAACGACAGAAAGATATGGAAGAATCATTTCTCAGAACCCATAGAGAATTTGTCGATAATCTCGAAGAGTCCGTAGGCATAATTGAAAACGATATAGGCGAAGCCGGTCAGATGCAGCAGATCTGTACCGACGAATGGTGCAAAGCCACGGAAACCTACCTTGATGACCTGGGCAAATCCATCTACTCCATCAGCGAACCGAGGTTTTCTACCGAGGCGGATTCCCAGAAACTCAAAGATCTTCGCAAACGCGTTCATGATCTCTACGCCACCTATAAAGCGGCGAGCAATAAATAACAACTCGTATGCCATAGCGACTGGAGGCAAGGTGAAATGAACCAGCACGCTCCGTCGCCCTCCTCTCACCTACAGCCGCTGCACAGCAGGTGAGAGGAGTACCGTGCCGCGAACCGGCGGATCAAGCCTGAGGCAGTGGGTATACTGCCTCAGGCTTGCCTCCTTTCCGCCGACAGAAGACCAATTGTCCAATTTTACAGGAATGCTCTTGTTTTGCCGGATTGCCTGGCATGATCACCATTCTCCTCACCATAGACGTCATCTGAAAGAATTGAATAGCCGCCGACAGCTCCCTCGGGAGACAACACCACCTGCCAGACCTGCAGACTTCTGCTGCGAAATCCTCCTGCCGCCGACAACAGATAGTAGCGCCACATACGGTAAAACCTGTCGCTGTATTTTTCCTTCAACTGCTGCCAGCACTTCTCGAAATTGGCGTACCAGGCCATGAGTGTCTGGTCGTAGTGGACGCCGATATTCTGCCAGTCTTCCATGATAAAAGAGTTCTCGATGGCGGCGCCGAGTTGCTTTATCGAGGGCAGCATGCCGTTGGGAAATATATATTTGTCGAACCAGGGATCACAATGATGTACGGTGGTGTTAGAGGCGATGGAATGCAGAAGGAAATGACCATCTTTCTTCATACAGCTGCGGACCACTTCCATAAATTCCCTGTAATTCTTATAGCCCACGTGCTCGAACATGCCCACCGAGACAACGGCATCGAAAATCTCGTTTACTTTCCGGTAATCCTGCAGCCGTATTTCCACGGGCAGTTCCCGGCATCTTTGCCGCGCCAGTTCGGCCTGCTCCCTGGAGACGGTGACGCCGACAACAGTAACACCGAAGTTGCGCGCCGCATAGGCCGCCAAACCACCCCAGCCACAGCCGATATCAAGCAGCCGCATGCCAGGCTTCAGACGTAGCTTGCGGCATATCATCTTCATTTTGGCTTCCTGGGCCTCTTGCAGATTTTCGGCATTTTTCCAGAAGCCGCAACTGTAAATCATGTTGGAGTCGAGCATCCCCTCAAACAGATCGTTACCGGCATCATAGTGTTTCTCCCCTACTTCGTAGGCCCGGCGCCGGCTCTGGCAGTTGAGGAGCATTGCCTTGATGGCTTTAAGCAGAGCACTGGTGCGGAATTGGGATATTTTGTCAAGCTTGTGTCGAAGCAATCGATAAAAAAAGAGATCAAGAGCCTTGCAGTCCCACCAACGGTCCATATAAGACTCCCCCAGCCCTAGAGAGCCGTAGAGAAGAACACGGGAGAAGAAGGCTTCGTTTTTGACCTGAACATCCCAGGGTCTCGAACCGTTGATACGAATGTCGGCCGACTCCAAAAGACCAGAGATGTGCTTCCTGGCAACCTTGTCGATAGATGCAAACATGATACGCCTCCATTGCTCTGCACCGTGGACGGCTGGAAACAGATAGGAAAACCATTCTTGTGTGCAGCAAACCGCTCCGGGAAAATGCAGGCTCCCGGCAACACTCGGCCGTGGTCGAGATGATCATCCGGGGAGTGTGTCTGAGAAAAATATAATCCGGTTGTTACAGCTTCTTGGCATTATACCCTCCCCATGTCTGCTGGGAGACACCAACGACCACAAAAGCATCGGGATCTATACGTGACACAATAAATTTTACATCATATATACGGGAACGCAAGACCGTCAAAAACAGCATGGTTCGCTGCTCACCCGAGTAGCCGCCGACAATATCCCAACAGGAAACCCCGCGGCGAAGCTCATACATGATAGCCTCACGTATCGGCTTGGGGTTTTTACTGATGATGGTGACGGTGCGTGTCTGGGACGTACCCTCCATCACGTAGTCGGAAAAAAGACCAACAAGCACCAGTGTGATAATGGCCAGCAGCACCGTCTCCATGGAAAAAACCAGACCGGCCAGAAAAACGATGATCAGATCGGTAAACAGATAGGATTGGCTCAGAGGAAAACCGGTTTTGTTGTAGATGATACGGGCCGTCACCGAAGTACCGCCGATGGTGCCGCCGAAGCGATATATGATACCGGTGCCGAAGCCATAGAGAACCCCGGCGTAGATGGACGCCAGAAGGGGATCATCTGTCAGTGGAAAATGACCGGTCCACTTTGGCAGGATTCGGATAAACAGCTCCGTACTCAGGGAAAAGACGACAACGGCAACGCTGCTGGAGAAGACAAAGCGCCATTTCCCCAGCGAGTAGTAACCGAGTATAAACAGGGGAATATTGGCCAGCAGGAAAAAATAGCCCGTTGAAAAACCGGTAAGTTCATAGACTATAATTCCGAGACCGCTGACACCGCCGGCGGCGATTTTATAGGGCATCTGGAAGACGACGTACCCAAGAGCCGACATAACGGCACCGACGATGATCATCAGCTGCTGCAGTCCGACCCGCAGCAGCAGCTCCCTGGTGTTCAGGGCCAGTTTGTCTTTGATCTTTTGGGATATTCGCATGATCCGACCTCGTTAGAACAGTTCTTTTCACCCCGAGTCATCGCCGGGGATGCGGTTGGCTTTTTTGGGCTCCCACTCTCCTCTCTCTGTATCATTTCTGCCGCCTTGGTGACAAGGGGCGTTTGATCGTTTTTGTAGCCGGTGTACCCTGCCAGGTACTCAAGAGAGCACGCTGCGACACTCCATTTTTTAAAATGACCTGTGCCGAAAAACAAGGATTGGGGTGGAAGATTGGCCGAAAGTACTGTAGGCTGAGGCAATAGGAGTTATCCAGGACCGACGACTATCACTGGCTGGACAGAGAACAGTCTTCGACCACCGGTTCGCGGCACCGCTCCACATTCCGGAAAAAAAAGAAAAATTTGATTACCCTTCTTCTCAGCAACTCGGTCTGAGACAGGGATACTCTTTTCCCGGTACGCCA